>JAATGD010000221.1 GCA_015654965.1 Hyphomicrobiales bacterium | reverse complement strand
CCGCCGAATCGATGCGTTCGGCCCGTTTGCCACGGGATACGTCCATGCCGATGAGCGCGCGCTCGGCGGCAACTGTCGAAAGCCTTTCGTCCCAGAACACGAAAGGCAGGTCTGTGAGTGGTTGCATGGTGCGCACGAAGGCGCGTGTCGCCTGCACACGCGGGCCGGCGCTTCCATCCATATTCATCGGCAGGCCGATGACGATGACGCCCACTCGCTCTTTATCCAGTTCTTTGAGCAGCACCTGCGCGTCGATGGTGAATTTGACCCGCTTGATGACGGGGCGGGGATTGGCAAAGGAAAGCCCGAGATCGGAAACGGCAAGGCCGATGGTTTTTGTTCCCAGATCCAGTCCGGCAATGGTCTGGCCGGGCTTCAACAGTGCGGAAATTTCTTCTATTTCAACTACAGCCATCGGTCCTCACCAGATTTTGCCCAGGTTTTGCAGCGGTCCAGCCTTGCTTGAAGCGCTTTCGTCGTCATATCTGTTAGGAAAATGAAAATCGAGGCGCAAGGAGCATCCTCATGAAAATCACCTGGCTCGGCCATTCCGCTTTCCGCGTCGAAACGGATAAGGCCACCATTCTGATCGATCCCTTCATCAACGGCAATCCTGGCGCAAAGGGCATCGATTTCAATGAGGCGACGAAAGGCGTTACCCATATCGCGCTCACCCATGGCCATGGCGATCATGTCGGCGATACGGTCGCAATCGCCAGGGCGAGCGGGGCATTGGTGATTGCCAATGCCGATCTTTCCGCATGGCTTGGCAGTCAGGGCGTTGAAAATATCGACATGGGCAATACCGGCGGCACGATTGCGCATGACGGTTTCAGCATCACCTTTGTCAATGCGCTGCATTCATCCGCCATGCTGACCGAAAACGGCGTGTCGCAGGCGCTGGGAAATCCCAACGGGCTGGTGTTGCATTTTGAAAATGCGCCGACGCTTTATCACATGGGCGACACCGATATTTTCTCCGATATGGCGCTGATCAACGAATTGCATCGCCCGGAAATCGGCATCGTACCGATTGGTGACCGTTTCACCATGGGGGGCGCGGTTGCAGCCCTTGCCTGCCAGCGCTATTTCAATTTCAAATCCGTGCTGCCGTGCCATTATGGCTCTTTCCCGATCATCGATGCGACGGCGGAGAAATTCGTGGCTGCCATGGCCGATCATCCGCAGACCAAGGTTCTGGCGGACCCGGCTGGCACCGTGCATCAGTTTTGAGCCTAAATTCTTGCGCTTTACGGAGCGCGCCGCTATAGCCGGTACAGGAATTTTCAGGGGCGGCGACAAGCCGCCCACAAGCATTTGCGGAGAACAGGATGTCCGTCGATATTTCCACCGTCAAGCGCGTCGCGCATCTGGCGCGTATTGCCGTCAGCGAAGATGATGCCGAGCGCATGAGCGGAGAACTCAATGCAATTCTGGGCTTTGTCGAGCAGTTGAACGAGGTCGATGTGGACGGCGTCGAGCCGATGACTTCGGTGACGCCGATGAAGATGCGTGAGCGCGAGGATAAGGTGACGGACGGCAATATTGCCGCAGCCGTGGTTGCCAATGCGCCCGTGACGGAAGACAACTTCTTCGTTGTCCCGAAAGTCGTGGAATAGGCGATGTCCTTTCGGATCGGGATCGAAACGCCGTTGCAGGACGATGTGCGCGCATTGATCGATGATCTGAACGCGCATTTGCTGCCGCTCTCGCCGCCGCAGTTCCAGTTCAAGATGACGGTCGAACAGATGGCGGAGCCGCAGACGAGTGTTTTCGTGGCGCGGGACGCGGATGGCAAGGCTGTCGGTTGCGGCGCGCTGAAGATGCATGAAGCCGGTATGGGTGAGGTCAAGCGCATGTATACGCGGCCGCAAGTGCGCGGCAAGCATGTCGGCTCCGGCCTTCTCGAAGCGATTACGCAGCTTGCGAGAGACAGGGGCGTCACGCATCTGGTGCTTGAGACGGGAACAGGTCCCGGATTTGCAGGCGCATGGCGGCTTTACGAGAATGCAGGTTTTACGCGCTGCGGTGCGGTTCTGGATTATCCGGACTCCGAATACAGCGCCTTTTTTGAGAAGCGTGCGCTTGGGCGCACTGACAGGATTTGACGATGAGCGAACTGACCGCACTGACCATTGCGCAAGCGCGCGACAGGCTGAAGGCAAAGACCATCACCGCGAGCGAGTTGACGCAAGCCTATCTTGCGGCAATCGATGCCGCCAATGAAAGCATCAATGCCTATGTGAGCGTGACCCACGATCAGGCCCGCGCCATGGCCAAAGCGTCCGACGAGCGCATCGCCAAGGGCGAAGCAGGCGCGCTTGAAGGCATTCCGCTCGGTATCAAGGATCTGTTTGCGACAAAGGGCGTACACACGCAGGCCTGCTCGCATATTCTCGATTGCTTCAAGCCCGAATATGAATCGACCGTCACCGCCAATCTCTGGGCCGATGGCGCGGTCATGCTGGGCAAGCTCAACATGGACGAATTCGCCATGGGCTCGTCCAATGAAACCTCCTTTTACGGCCCGGTGAAAAACCCGTGGCGCGCGAAAGGGTCGAATGCCGATCTGGTGCCGGGCGGCTCGTCGGGCGGCTCGGCGGCTGCCGTTGCCGCACATCTTTGCGCCGGTGCGACCGCCACCGATACCGGCGGCTCGATCCGCCAGCCCGCAGCCTTCACCGGAACGGTCGGCATCAAGCCGACCTATGGCCGCGTGTCGCGCTGGGGTACGGTGGCTTTCGCCTCTTCGCTCGATCAGGCAGGCCCGCTTGCCCGCGACGTGCGCGATGCGGCGATCCTTTTGAAATCCATGGCTTCGCTCGATCTCAAGGACACGACCTCGGTCGATCTGCCGGTGCCCGATTATGAAGCGGCCATCGGACGCTCGGTCAAGGGCATGAAGATCGGCATTCCGAAAGAATACCGGGTCGACGGCATGTCCGCGGAAATCGAGGCGCTCTGGACCAAGGGCGCGGAATGGCTGAAGGCGGCCGGCGCGGAGATCGTCGAAATCTCGTTGCCCCACACGAAATATGCGTTGCCTGCGTACTACATCGTTGCGCCCGCGGAGGCCTCGTCGAACCTCGCGCGCTATGACGGCGTGCGCTACGGCCTGCGCGTGCCGCGCCGCGACAT
>JAATGD010000044.1 GCA_015654965.1 Hyphomicrobiales bacterium | reverse complement strand
GGCCACGGCGCGCTTGGCGTCGTTCTGGCCGATGATGAAACGGTCGAGTTCGGAAACGATCTCACGGGGAGAGAAATTACTCATGTTTACAATCCGGTTTGCCACTGCTTGATGAACTCGAACGGATGCAGCAGCATGATCACGTTGAGCGTAAGATTGTCGCGGATGACGATCAGCGCCAGAACTTCAAAGAACAGCGCCAGGGCGACGGTGATTTTAATGGGCAATTTTGCTGCCAGCAGAAAGCCGATCAGGGCTGCAATGGTATCGGAAACCGAATTGACGATGCTGTCGCCAAAATAGTCCACCGAGGACGTATTGGCGCGGTAGAGTTCAATGACATAATTCGAGTTTTCGATCAGTTCCCATGCGGCTTCAATACCAACGGCCACGGCAAGTCTCAATCCAAGCGGGGATTTCGGCGCGATGATGCTCAGAAGCCAATAGAACGCAAAGCCATGAATGATATGCGAGAGCGTATACCAGTCGGATATATGCTGCGAATTCTCGCTCATCAACGAACCCGACCATAATTTTATGGTGCCGCATTCGCACATGGGAATCCGTCCATCGAAATAAAGCCAAAGGGCCTGTATCGCGAGGATGGCCAGAACAATCAGGGCACCAAGGCCCCAGCGTTGAGATGTGGAGGTTGAGACTTGCGCGGTTTTACTCATTGCGCGTCGAGGCTTTCAACAAGGATGCTGTGATTGGTGTAGATGCAGATATCGGCTGCAATCTCCATCGCCTTGCGGGCTATTTCCTCGGCATCCTTGTCGGTGTCGATCAGCGCGCGTGCGGCCGCCAGCGCATAATTGCCGCCCGAGCCGATGGCCATCACGCCATGTTCGGGTTCGAGTACGTCACCCGTTCCGGTGAGTGCCAGCGTCACTTTGCTGTCGGCCACCAGCATCATGGCTTCGAGCTTGCGCAAATAGCGGTCGGTGCGCCAGTCTTTCGCAAGTTCCACGGAAGCGCGCATCAACTGGTCGGGATATTGTTCGAGCTTGGCTTCAAGGCGTTCGAGCAGCGTGAAGGCATCGGCGGTCGCACCAGCGAAACCGGCAATCACATTGCCCTTGCCGATGCGGCGCACTTTGCGCGCATTGCCTTTCATCACCGTATTGCCGAGCGAAACCTGCCCGTCACCGGCGATCACCACCTTGCCGCCCTTGCGCACGGTGACGATGGTCGTACCGTAAATGGTCGTGGGATTATGGTCGATCATGGATTACTCCTTTGGCGATCCGTGCAATCCCGAACGGCGATTGAACAGATCCCTTCCTGTCAGAATGAAACGCTTTCCCCCACTTGCATAAAGAGTGACTCGCGTTTCGCTCTGAATATTTAAGAAGCCGCGATTGAAATGCAAATATCTAAATTGCAGCCGGCTCGATAAGCGCCCGATCAGCAAAAGCATTTGGCAAAGCGGGCAAGCTGTTCTAGAACGCAGCGGAATAGTTTTGTGAGGAAAGCTTATGACCGCTGAAACCACGCGCAAGGCAAGCATTGAACGCGCCACCAAGGAGACGAGCATTGCCGTCTCCGTCGATCTCGACGGCGTGGGAAAATCCGATATCACCACGGGTGTCGGTTTCTTCGATCATATGCTGGAACAGCTTTCCCGCCATTCGCTCATCGACATGCGCGTCATGGCCAAGGGCGATCAGCATATCGACGATCACCACACGGTTGAAGATACCGGCATTGCGCTGGGACAGGCTTTGGCCAAGGCGCTGGGCGAGCGTCGCGGCATCATGCGCTATGCCTCGCTCGATCTTGCCATGGACGACACCTTGACGGGTGCGGCGGTCGATGTGTCGGGCCGTGCCTTTCTCGTCTGGAATGTGAATTTCACGACGCCCAAGATCGGCACCTTCGACACTGAGCTTGTGCGCGAATTTTTCCAGGCCTTTGCGATCAATGCCGGTATTACGCTGCATATCAACAATCACTATGGTGCCAATAACCACCATATTTCGGAATCGATCTTCAAGGCAGTGGCGCGCGTCCTGCGTGCAGCGCTGGAAACCGATCCGCGGCAGAAGGATGCAATTCCCTCGACCAAGGGTTCGCTGAAGGGATAGAGAAATGGCGCAATTCGTCGTGCTGGAACCTGTTGCTTCTCAGGATATTGAGAAAACCGTGTTCGTGCGCGATGGATTTCACTTGCTAGCGCTCATACTTCCTTTTCTGTGGCTTTTGATGCAGCGGCTGTGGTTCGAGGCTTTTGCCCTTCTTGGTGTGGGCCTTCTTCTGGGGCTAGCCGGTTCCGTCTTGGGCATTTCCAATACGGTGCCGATCATCAGCCTGCTTCTTTCGCTTTTCGTGGCGCTTGAGGGTGCCAACTGGAAGATTGCCAAGCTGAGGCGTCAGGGGTTTGCGGAGCAAGCTGTGATCGACGCGACCAATATGGAAGAAGCGGAAATCCGTTATTTCCATGGTCGCAAGGAACCGGCACCTTTGCCTGTGGAAACGTCCGCGCCTGAATGGACTATTGAGCGTCCCGCTTTTTCTTCATCTGGTTCGACGATTGGCTTTGTGGGCCATCGCGGAGAAAACTGACAATGCGTGTAACGATTATCGATTACGGTTCCGGCAATCTTCGCTCGGCCACCAAGGCATTCGAGCGTGCCGCCTATGAGAGTGGCATCGATGCCCAGATTGAGTTGACCGCCGATGCCGAGCGCGTGGCAACTGCCGATCGCATCGTGCTTCCGGGCGTCGGTGCCTATGCCGATTGCAGGCGTGGACTTGATGCCGTTCCCGGCATGGTGGACGCGCTCAATGATGTGGTTCTGAACAAGGTGCGACCGTTCCTTGGCATTTGCGTGGGCATGCAATTGATGTCTGAACGCGGGCTGGAAAAGGAAGTGACGCAAGGCCTTGGCTGGATTGCGGGTGACGTGCGCGAAATGACGCCATCCGATCCTGCGCTCAAAATTCCGCAAATCGGCTGGAACCGGATTCACGTGAAACATCCGCATCCCATTTTTGATGGAATCGACACTGGTGAGAACGGCTTGCACGCCTATTTCGTGCATTCCTATATGTTGGATGCCACCAATGAAGCTGAAGTACTGGCGGTCACCGATTATGGTGGCGATGTCACGGCAGCTGTTGGTCGCGACAATATGGTCGGCACACAGTTCCATCCCGAAAAGAGCCAGTTGCTCGGCCTTTCGCTGATTGCCAATTTCCTGAAATGGAAGCCTTAAAAATATGATCCTTTTCCCCGCCATCGATTTGAAAGACGGTCAATGCGTGCGCCTGAAGCTCGGCGACATGGATCAGGCCACCGTCTATAATGAAGACCCTGCGGCGCAAGCCAAAGCCTTTGAAGATCAGGGTTTTGAATGGCTGCACGTGGTCGATCTCAACGGTGCGTTTGCGGGCGAGAGTGTGAACGGCAAGGCCGTGGAAGCCATTCTCAAGGCCACGAAAAACCCGGTCCAGCTTGGCGGCGGTATCCGTACGCTTGAGCATATCGAAAGCTGGCTTGCGAAGGGCTTGCGCCGTGTGATCCTCGGCACCATCGCCGTGCGCGACCCGGCGCTGGTCATCGAGGCGTGCAAGAAGTTTCCGGGCCAGATTGCGGTCGGCATCGATGCCAAGGGCGGCTATGTCGCTGTTGAAGGCTGGGCGGAAGCCTCCGAACTCGGTGTGATTGAACTTGCGCAAAAGTTTGAAGGCGCAGGCGTTGCCGCCATCATCTATACCGACATTGACCGCGATGGAGTTCTGGCCGGTATCAACTGGGAGTCGACCCTCAAGCTTGCCGACAGCGTTTCCATTCCGGTGATCGCATCCGGCGGCCTTGCCTCGATGGAGGATATCAGGCGTCTGGCCGCCCCCGATGCAGCAAAACTTGAAGGTGCGATTTCCGGTCGTGCGCTTTATGACGGCCGTATCGATCCGGTGGAAGCATTATCAGTTTTGAGGGCCACAGCATGACACTCAAGGCACGCGTCATCCCTTGTCTGGACGTAAAAGACGGTCGCGTCGTCAAGGGCGTCAATTTCGTCGACCTGATCGATGCCGGTGATCCGGTGGAAGCGGCCCGCGCCTATGATGCGGCGGGCGCGGATGAATTGTGCTTTCTCGATATCACGGCGTCCTCGGACAATCGCGAGACAATTTTCGATGTGGTGGCCCGTACAGCGGAACAGTGCTTCATGCCGCTGACCGTTGGCGGCGGTGTGCGCCAGGTGGCGGATATCCGCAAACTGCTGCTGGCGGGGGCCGACAAGGTGTCGATCAATACGGCAGCGGTGAAGAATCCTGAATTTGTCGCGGAAGCCGCTGACAAGTTCGGCAATCAGTGCATTGTGGTGGCGATTGATGCCAAGAAGGTTTCGGGTGCAGGCGAGGCTGATCGCTGGGAAATCTTTACCCATGGCGGTCGCCAGACGACGGGTATCGATGCGGTAGAGTTTGCACAAAAAGTCGTGAAGCTTGGTGCAGGCGAATTGCTGCTGACCTCCATGGATCGCGATGGCACCAAGGCGGGCTATGACATTGCTCTCACCCGCGCTATTGCCGACAGTGTAAGGGTTCCGGTGATCGCGTCAGGCGGTGTCGGCAATCTTGATCATCTGGTCGAAGGCATCCGCGATGGCCATGCAACGGCAGTGCTGGCAGCGTCGATTTTCCACTTCGGCACCTATACGATTGGTGAGGCAAAGCGCTATATGGCCGATGCTGGGATTCCGATGCGACTGGATCCGGTACGCTGAAACCCCGCTATGCTGAACATTGCGAAGGAAATCCGATGAGCGAGTTTACGCTTTCCGACCTTGAACGCATCGTGGCTGAACGCGCAAGCGTTGTGGATGGTTCGTCCTATACAGCGAGCCTCGTTGCCAAGGGCCAGACGCGGGCCGCAAAAAAGCTCGGTGAAGAAGCGATCGAAACGGTCATTGCCGCAGTTGAAGGCAATCGTGCGGAGGTCGTCACGGAAAGCGCCGATCTGCTTTATCATTTGCTTGTTGTTCTCAGAATAGCGGATGTCCCGCTCGATGAAGTTCTTGCAGAGCTGCAACGCCGCACGGCACAGACAGGCCTTGAGGAGAAGGCCGGTCGTCCGAAAGCCTAAATGAAAACAAATCCAAAAACTGTTAGTACAGAATTGGCGTTGAGGGAGAGCAGCGACAATATGTGGGAAAAAGTGGACCAGCTGACGCCGTCGCGTTACTCGCCTTACCGTTTCTTTTCGGCTGAGGAATGGGCGGGGTTTCGTGCCGACACCCCCCTCACCCTGACCTATGAAGAAGTCAAACGTCTGCGCTCGCTGGGCGACCCGATTGATCTCGATGAGGTGCGGCGCATCTATCTGTCGCTGTCGCGACTGCTTTATGCGCACGTGGAAGCCAGCCAGCTTCTGTTTCGCCAGCGCCAGCAATTTCTCAATATGGAGGAGCGGTTCAAGACGCCCTTCATCATCGGTATTGCCGGTTCGGTTGCTGTGGGCAAATCCACGACCGCACGTATCCTGAAAGAGCTTTTGGCGCGATGGCCTTCAAGCCCCAAGGTCGATCTGGTGACGACCGACGGGTTTCTCTATCCCAATGAAGTTTTGCGCTCCCAAAACCTGATGGATCGCAAGGGTTTTCCGGAAAGCTATGATGTCGGCGCAGTGCTGCGTTTTCTATCGGCCATCAAGGCGGGTATGAGTCATGTGCGTGCGCCACTTTATTCGCATTTGACCTATGACGTGCTGCCGGGGGAATATCAGATCGTCGACAAGCCGGATATCCTGATTTTTGAAGGCATCAATGTGCTTCAGGTGCGTGATTTGCCTGAAGACGGCAAGATGGTGCCCTTCGTGTCGGATTTCTTTGATTTTTCGATCTATATCGATGCGGAAGCTGATCTCATCCATGAATGGTATATCGAGCGCTTCATGCGGCTGCGTGAAACGGCCTTCGTCAATCCGCAATCCTTCTTCCATCGCTATTCGCAATTGTCGGAAAATGCCGCGCGACTGATCGGCGAAGGCCTGTGGAATAATATCAATATGAAGAACCTGCGCGAAAATATCCTGCCCACGCGCCCGCGCGCCGATCTTATCCTGCGCAAGGGCAGCGATCATCTGATCGAGGAAGTAGCGCTGAGGAAAATCTGATCGGGGTTAGTCGAAAGAAATCTTGCCCCTGCCCTTCTTGACTTCCGAGCGACCGGATTTGGCTTTCAGGCGGCGCTCGACAGCACCCTTCGTTGGTTTTGTCTTCTTGCGTGGCGGCGGTGGTGGTTCGGCGGCTTTAACAATCAGGGCGATCATCCGCGCGCGGGCATCTTCGCGATTGCGCTCCTGTGTACGAAAACGATTGGCTTCGATCAGGATATCGCCATCCTTGGTGCCGCGCTGTCCTGCAAGCTTGAAAAGTCGCGACAACACATCTTCCGGCAAACCGGAACGCGCCGCATGGAAACGCAATTGCACGGCGGTCGAAACCTTGTTGACATTCTGCCCACCGGGACCGGATGAGCGAATGAAACTTTCCTCCAGATCATCCTCGTGGATGGTCAGGCGTTTTGAGATGCGGATGATAGTACGGCTTTGTTCCATAGAAAATACATATACTGGTTTTATAATTACATACCAATTTGAAATTACAATTATGTAACTAGAGCATGTCTCCCGAAAGTGGGAACCGGTTTCGGGATAAAGACATGCGTAAAACCAAAAAGATAGAGCATTTCCAATGATTCAATTAAAATAGCAAATGCTCTAATATCTGGAGCACGTATTAATTACAGATATTATCTTGATAATTTTTGTGTAGAAAATAATATTGATTATATATTAAATATTTATGTATCTGGATATGAAGATGACGGATTCATTTACTATAAGTTTATACATAAATCCGCATATTATAAAAAATAGACTGACCAATGATTCAATTTGCAAATCATCTATTGTATCAGCGTGTCTTGAGAAGAATGGTAATTTGTCATCGAATATGAAATTATATTTTTCTTGTTCCAAAAATTCGTACTTCATTCCGACGGATGGGGTTACTATTGAATATCCCGAGGAAAAGTACATTGCTACAGCATATACTCAAGAAAATGGAACCACACCTACTTTTACAGTCAGATGGGATCAGGAAAAAGATTTTAGTTTTGAAAGTGAAATAAAAGTCCGAGCACATCTATTGTCGTATAATAATCTGGAAATTTACGATGAGAAAATATTCAAGGTATGGGCGCGGATGAATCCTTAGAGTGCATCCCGAAAAGTGTGAAACGGTTTTCGGGCAAGATGCACTCTAAAACAAATATTTAGAGCGCATTCCTGTCTTGATGCAATCGGTGGAACCGTTCCGCAGTTTTGCCTTGGGTAATGCGTAAAAATAAAGAATTCTTAAAAAGAAACCCGGTCTTTCGACCGGGCTTCCCTCCCCCGCACCTGGCAACAGTTCGATTATTCAGCGGCAATCCGCGTTGCCGGAGCCGCATCCCGCACATCATTATCGACGTGACTTTCAAATTTCTCGAAATTGCTGACGAACATATCGACCAGTTTTCTGGCCTGTGTGTCATAAGCTGCCTTGTCGGCCCAGGTCGAGCGCGGGTCGAGAATGGATTTGTCGACGCCGGGCACTTCCACCGGAACGGCAAAGCCGAAATTCGGATCGATGCGGAATTCGGCGTTGTTGAGCGAGCCGTCGAGCGCTGCGGCCAGCAGTGCGCGCGTCGCCTTGATCGGCATGCGTTTGCCAACGCCATATGCGCCGCCGGTCCAGCCGGTATTGACCAGCCAGCAATCCACCTTGTGCTCGGCAATCAGCTTTCGCAGCAGGTTGCCGTATTCGGACGGATGGCGTGGCATGAAAGGCGCGCCAAAGCAGGTCGAGAAGGTGGCTTCCGGCTCGGTCACGCCTTTTTCGGTGCCAGCGACCTTGGCGGTATAACCCGACAGGAAGTGGTACATGGCCTGTGCGGGCGTAAGCTTGGCGATGGGCGGCATGACGCCAAAAGCATCCGCAGTCAGCATGATGATGTTTTTTGGCTGATTGCCGGTGCCGGTCTTCGACGCATTCGGAATATAATCGAGTGGATAGGCGCAACGGGTGTTTTCCGTGAGCGAACCGTCGTCGAAATCGGGCTCGCGGTTTTCATCGAGCACGACATTTTCCAGCACCGTTCCGAAACGCTGCGTGGTGGCATAGATTTCCGGCTCCGCTTCGGCAGAGAGACGGATGGTCTTGGCATAGCAGCCACCTTCAAAGTTGAAGACGCCGTTTTCGCCCCAGCCATGTTCATCGTCGCCGATCAGCGTGCGGTTTGGATCGGCTGAAAGCGTGGTCTTGCCGGTACCGGAAAGGCCGAAGAAGACGGCTGTGTCGCCATTCGGGCCTTCATTGGCCGAGCAGTGCATCGGCATGACGCCCCTGGCCGGCAGAAGGTAGTTGAGCAGCGTGAAGACGGATTTCTTGATTTCGCCGGCATAGGATGTGCCGCCGATCAGCACGATCTTACGGGTGAGATCGACGGCGATCACCGTTTCGCTGCGCACGCCATAACGTGCCGGATCAGCCTTGAAGGACGGCAGATCGATGATCGTCATATCGGCCACAAAACTTGCCAGTTCGGACTGCTCGGGGCGGATCAGAAGGTTGCGGATGAACAGCGAATGCCATGCATATTCGGTAATCGTGCGCACATTGAGCTTGTTGTCCTGATCCGCACCGCCGATCAGGTCCTGAACGAACAGCTCCCTGCCCTTGGCGAATTCAATGAAATCGGCATGAAGCAGATCGAAGGCTTCAGGCGTGATGGGCTTGTTATTGTCCCACCAGACTTGATCTTCCGTATTCGCATCGCGCACGACGAATTTGTCTTTCGGCGAACGGCCCGTGTGCTGGCCCGTGCGAGCCACGAGAGCGCCCTGGGCTGTCAGTTCCGCCTCGCCGCGGCGGATGGTTTCCTCATAAAGCCGCGCTGGTCCAAAATTATAAAAGACTGCGGACAGCTCCTTCAGTCCAGAAGTCGCAATAGAAGCGGCCGTGTTGTGGATGCCGGTCTCTTTCATGGTGTCTCCGCCGTCGTGTTGGACAAAATTAATAAGCCTCCGCTTTTTCCTTTTGCGAAGGGTTTGAAGTCAGAAACAGATTAATTGAGATAATTCAAATATTTAATCGATTTAAAAATTTTGAAATTTTTTTAAATCGTTTAATGAAGGGTTTTTGGCGTGTATAATTCAGGGGCAACAATCAGCGGGTGTGATTGTGCCGGAAATGATTCGTTGAACGCCAATTGCAGGCATCTTGCACAGCTGCCACATTTTGTACCTAATTTGTACTGCAAATGCGGCCTCATTGTTATAGGATCGACCTATATGCCGGTATGAAGAGCCTTGCCGTCTTTTTAAAGGGTAGCCTTCACGCCGGAGCAGAATCGCCAAATGTCGGCTGCATCTCTGATGGGCCGACGGATTTGAATGAAGGAGAAGGCCCGCATGAAGGAAGCCTCGGCAACGCAGACGATTGCGCTGGTCGACGATGACCGCAATATTCTGACTTCCGTGTCCATTGCGCTTGAGTCGGAAGGCTACCG
>JAATGD010000337.1 GCA_015654965.1 Hyphomicrobiales bacterium | reverse complement strand
TGCGGCGTGGCAAAACGCATGTCGTTGGCGTCGAGCGTATAGGGCACGATCAGGTGCGGCCCGTTGGGTCCCTTCACCCAATAAGGCAGTTCATCGGCGTAAGAATCCGCCGAATAGACAAAGCCGCCTTCCTCCATCACCAGTTTCAGCGTGTTTTCCGACGGCTTGCCCTGATAGATGCCGAGTGGACGCGAGCCGATAATTTCGGTGTGCAGTTGCACCGCTTGTCGAATATGCTCGCGTTCGACTTCTTCGGGAACGTCCTTATATTCCCACCAGCGCAGGCCATGGCTGGCGATTTCCCAGTCCGCTTCCTTCATGGCCGCGACCGCTTCCGGGTTGCGGCTCAGCGCCAGCGTCACGCCATAGACGGTGACGGGTATGTCGCGGCGCGTGAAGGCGCGCCACAGCCGCCAGAAGCCGGACCGGGCACCATATTCATAAATGGATTCCATGTTGAGGTTGCGTTGCCCGACCCATGGTTGCGCGCCTACGATTTCGGAGAGCAGGCATTCGGATGCGCCATCGCCATCCAGGATAGAGCTTTCGCCGCCTTCCTCGTAATTGACCACGAATTGCACGGCGATGCGTGCGCCGTCCGGCCATTCTGGGTCAGGCGTATTGCGGCCATAGCCAACGAGATTGCGCGGATATTGCATGAATATGGTTCCCGAGTCTGTTATTGTTCCATGATAATAAAGATTTATGCGGCTTATTCCCCCTTAAAAATTTGAAACTCTCCCAATGAGAAACCCCTTTCATCTCCGTCATTAAGAGGGAATACTCGGACAGGGAACATAATTGAAAAATATCTTCGCCCTTGTTGAACTATGCCAAGGCGCGGACAGGAGGCTTGATGACGCAGGAAACAGGCGTTGGAGAGGCGGCAACGGGCCGGTTGACGACGCATGTACTCGATACGGTCAGCGGCAGGCCGGCTGCCGGATTGCGAGTGGAATTGCGCCGCCTCGATGGCAACGTTGTGCAAACAATCCTTGAAACTCGCACCAATCAGGACGGGCGCTGCGATAAGCCGCTGCTTGCAGGGGCCGAGATGCAGCGCGGCACTTATGAGCTGCTGTTTCATGTCGGCGATTATTTTGGAAAAACCGCCGACGGCGTACCGTTTCTCGATGTGGTGCCTATCCGTTTCGGCATTGGTGACGCGGGCGCGCATTATCATGTGCCGCTGCTCGTTTCGCCCTTTTCCTATTCCACCTATCGCGGGAGTTGACGGTCATGGCACAGGCGGTGAGACACACTATCCGCTTTCTGCTCAATGGCGAGAGGGTCGAACTCGACAGGCTTTCCCCCACGCAAACCCTGCTCGATTATCTGCGCCTGAATTGCAAATTGCGCGGCACCAAGGAAGGTTGCGCCGAGGGCGATTGCGGGGCCTGCACGGTGCTGGTGGGCAAGATCGTCGGGTCTGAACTCGTCTATGAAAGCGTCAATGCCTGTATCCGCTTTCTCGGCTCGCTCGATGGCACCCATGTGGTGACCATCGAACACTTGCGCGGGCGCGATGGCGGCTTGCATCCGGTGCAACAGGCGATGGTCGATTTTCACGGCTCGCAATGCGGTTTTTGCACACCGGGTTTCGTGCTCTCGCTTTATGCGCTGTGGATGCGCAATCCGAAACCCGCGGACAGCGCGATCGAAAAGGCGCTTCAGGGCAATCTGTGCCGCTGCACCGGCTATGAGGCGATCATGCGCGCCGCGCGCGCCATTTCCCGCTATGGCACGTTGAGCGATGACCCGCTAGCCAATGAGCGGGCAGAGGTTCTGCAACAATTGACCGCCTTGCGTGATGGCGCGCGCATCGAGATGGGCGAGGGCAAGGACCGGCTGATCGTGCCTGCCGATGTCGATGATTTCGCCACCCTCCTTGCAGCCGAACCAAAAGCGACGATTGTCGCGGGTTCCACCGATGTCGGGCTGTGGGTCACCAAAATGATGCGCGATATCGCGCCCGTCATCTTCATCGGCCATCTGGATGGGCTGCGTCAGATCAGCGAAAAAGACGGTGTGATCAGCATCGGCGCGGGCGTTACGTACACGGAAGCTTTTTCCACGCTCGCCCGTCGCATTCCCGAACTCGGCAAACTCATCAACCGCATTGGCGGCGAACAGGTGCGCAACATGGGTACGATTGGCGGCAATATCGCCAATGGCTCGCCGATTGGCGACACGCCGCCGCCCCTGATCGCGCTCGATGCCAGCCTGACCTTGCGTAAAGGAAAGACGCGCCGCACGATTTCCTTGCAGGATTTTTTCATCGCCTATGGCAGGCAGGATCGCCAGCCGGGCGAGTTTGTGGAAGCGGTGCATGTGCCGGTGCCGCAAGAGGGCAGTCATTTTGCCATTCACAAGATTTCCAAGCGCTTCGAGGAGGATATCACCGCGACGCTCGGGGCTTTTCACCTGACTCTCGATGAAGAGAACAGGGTGGCCTCTATCCGCATCGCCTATGGCGGTATGGCGGCGACACCCAAACGCGCGATTGCCGTTGAAGCCGCGTTGACCGGCAAGCCGTGGAACGAGGCGACGGTCGAGGCCGCGTTGCAAGCCTATGGCGATGATTACCAGCCCTTGAGCGACATGCGGGCGAGTGCTGCGTATCGGTTGCTGGTCGCCAAAAACCTGCTGCGGCGGTTTTATGCGCAGACGCAAGGCGCGGATGAACGCTTGCGCGTGTCAGACGTTATGGCTGTATGAGGAGGATGGCATGAACAGGCATCCTGTCAATATTACAAAAGCTGCACAGATAAAGGGAGGTGTTGGCACTGACCAGCGCCATGATTCAGCCCACAAGCATGTGACGGGCGAGGCGGTCTATATCGACGATATTCCCGAACCCGAAGGCACGCTGCATATCGGCATCGGTTTCTCGACCGTGGCCCACGCCAGAATCATCGCACTTGATTTGTCGGCTGTGCGCGCTGCTCGCGGCGTCATTGATGTGCTGACCTATCGCGACGTGCCGGGCGAAAACGACGTATCGCCGTCGGGCATGCATGACGACCCGATCTTTGCGACAGATCACGTGCAGTTCCACGGCCAGCCGATCTTTGCGGTGGTCGCCAAAACCCGTGACGAGGCTCGCCGCGCCGCGCGTCTGGCAAAAGTAGATTATGCGGAAATGCCGGGGTTGTTTTCCATTGCCGATCTGGACGGACGCAAGGACAAGCTGGTTTTTACCCCGCTCACACTCAATCGTGGTGATGCGCGCAAGGCCATCGATACGGCACCGCGCAAGGTCAAGGGCCGCATGAGCATCGGCGGGCAGGACCATTTCTATCTCGAAGGACAGGTTTCGCTCGCCATCCCCGGCGAGGACGATGACGTCACCGTCTATTGCTCGACGCAAGGCCCGAGCGAAACGCAGCATCTCGTCGCGCATGCATTGGGCGTTCCGAGCCATTGCGTGACCGTCGAGGTGCGGCGCATGGGCGGCGGTTTCGGCGGCAAGGAAACGCAGGCCAATCAATGGGCGGCCATCGCGGCGATTGCCGCCAAAAAGCATCGGTGCGCGGTCAAGATCAGGCTCGACCGCGACGAGGATATGAGATCGACCGGCAAGCGCCATGATTTCGTGATCGATTACGAAGTCGGCTTCGATGACGAAGGCAATATTCTCGGTGTCGATTACCTGTTCGCATTGAATGCCGGATTTTCCGCCGATCTGTCGGGACCGGTCGGCGACCGGGCGCTGTTTCACTGCGACAATGCCTATTTCTTTCCGGCCATTCATGCGCAGTCCGCCCCTCTTTACACCAACACCGTCTCCAACACGGCGTTTCGCGGCTTTGGCGGTCCGCAGGGCATGGTGGGCGCGGAGCGGGTCATCGAGGAAGTGGCCTTTGCTACGGCCAAAGACCCGCTCGATATCCGCAAATTGAATTTTTATGATGCGGCGGACAAGCAAGGCACGCGCAACGTCACGCCTTATCACCAGAAGGTCGAAGACTGTATTATCGAGCGCATCGTCGCGGAGCTTGAGGAAAGCGCCGATTATGCCGCCCGCCGCGCGGCGATCCGCGCCTTCAACGCCAAGAGCCGCCATGTGAAGCGCGGCATGGCGCTGACGCCGGTCAAATTCGGCATTTCCTTCACCAAGACCGAATCCAA
The DNA here is from genome assembly GCA_015654965.1 of Hyphomicrobiales bacterium. Taxonomy (GTDB): domain Bacteria; phylum Pseudomonadota; class Alphaproteobacteria; order Rhizobiales; family Rhizobiaceae; genus Brucella. The sequence goes on along the minus strand of JAATGD010000337.1, from coordinate 3,615 downwards.
TCAGGCCGGCGCTCTGGTGCATGTCTATAATGACGGTTCGGTGCATATGAACCATGGCGGCACGGAGATGGGGCAGGGGCTTCATATGAAGGTGGCGCAGGTGGTGGCCGAGGAATTCCAGATCGATCTGGAGCGGGTCAGGATCACCGCGACGACGACCGCCAAAGTCCCCAACACCGCGCCCACCGCCGCCTCTTCTGGGGCCGATCTTAACGGCATGGCGGCACAGGATGCGGCGCGTCAGATCAAGAGCCGCCTTATCCGTTTTGCGGCTGAACAATATCAGGTGCCAGAGGATCAGATCACCTTTCTGCCCAACCGCATCCGCATCGGCAATCAGGAAGTCAGTTTCAACGATCTGGTCAAACAGGCCTATATCGGACGGGTGCAATTGTCCGCTTCGGGGCATTACAAGACGCCGAAAATCCACTGGGATCGCGCCAAGGGCAAGGGCCACGCCTTTTATTATTTCGCCTATGGCGCGGCCTGTTCGGAAGTCTCGGTCGACACGCTGACCGGCGAATATGTGGTCGAACGCACCGATATTTTGCATGATACCGGGCGTTCGCTCAATCGCGCCATCGATATCGGCCAGATCGAGGGCGGTTTCGTGCAGGGCATGGGCTGGCTCACCACGGAGGAACTGGTCTGGGACGACAAGGGGCGGCTGCGCACCCATGCGCCATCGACCTACAAGATACCGCTCGCCTCCGACCGGCCAAAGATTTTCAACGTGGCGCTGATCGACTGGTCGCAAGCCCATGAGCCGACCATCCATCGCTCCAAGGCGGTGGGCGAGCCGCCGTTGCCGCATGGCATGTCGGTGCTTTTCGCGCTGTCGGACGCGGTGGCAGCCGTTGCCGATCACAAGATCAGTCCGCGCCTCGACGCGCCCGCAACGCCCGAACGCGTGCTGATGGCCATCGAACGGCTGCGAAAGGCGCAATAACCATGGCGGGGCGTGACGACATCAGGGGCTTTCTGCATGGGCGTCCCGATTGCGTCCTGATTACCATCGCCGCGGTTAAAGGCTCGGCACCACGCGATACGGACGCATGGATGCTGGTGGCGCGGGACCGGATTTTCCGCACCATCGGCGGCGGACAGCTTGAATATATGGCTATCGACCATGCCCGCGCCATTCTGGCGGGGGGCACGGAAAACCCCATGGATATTGCATTGGGACCGGAGATCGGCCAGTGCTGCGGCGGGCGTGTGGAGCTGAGTTTTCGCCGCATCAATCATGTCTTGGCGCAGGAGTTGATCGCTACAATCGACGCTGAAATCGCCATGCGCCCGCATGTCTATATTTTTGGCGCGGGCCATGTCGGTAATGCGCTGGCCCACGCCCTGTCGCTGACGCCGGTGCAGGTGGTGTTGGTCGATACGCGTGAGGTCGAACTGGTTGCCTGTGATGTAGCGGGCATTGAAACCTGCCTGACCGCATTGCCCGAACAGGTGGTGCAGGATGCCCCTGCTGGCAGCGCGTTCATTGTACTGACCCATGATCACGCGCTTGATTTCCTGATCGCGGCGGAGGCGCTCCAGCGCCGCGATGCGACCTATGTCGGCATGATCGGCTCAAAAACAAAGAAAGCTACCTTCCGCAACTGGTTAAAGAACGAGTTTGGCAGCGATGTTTTGTTTTCTCAACTCGTCTGCCCGGTGGGTGGCGCGGCAATTAAAGACAAGCGGCCACAAGTCATTGCTGCCTTGGCAACGGCAGAGGTGCTGGAAGCTGTTCTGGTCGCAGAAAAACATCTGCAACCGGTTTAAGCCACGATTTCCCGGATCATCCGCTGGCAACGCTCGGCCATGAAATCGATGATGAGGCGGACTTTCGGGTCCTGAAAACGCTTGTGCGGATAGATGGCTGCAAGCTGGATTGGCAGAGGCGGCACCTTTTCGAGGATCGGCACAAGTCGTCCCTCGCTTATATGCTCCTTCACTTCGAACAGCGGCTTGTTGACGATGCCGCGTCCCGCCAGCGCCCATTGTGTCAGCACATCGCCATCATCCGAATCATAAGGTCCCGTGACCTCGAATTTGCGCAGGCCTTGCGGGGTTTGCAGCGACCAGTAATATTCCTTGGAGCCGGGGAAACGCAGCAGCAGGCAGGCATGATCCCCACTGACAAGCTCTTCGGGGGATTGGGGTGTGCCGTATTTTTCCAGATAGCCTGGGGCTGCGCAGATCACGCGTTCGCAATCGAGAATCCCGCGCATCCTCAGGTTCGAGTTTTCCAGCACCCCCAGCTTGAAAGCCACATCGATGCTTTCGCTCATGATGTCGATTTCATGATCGGAGAGCCGCAGCCGCACTTCGATATCGGGGTAAAGATCGTGAAATTCCGGGATGCCCGAGGCGATCAACCGGCGTCCGAGGCCCAAGGGGGCCGTAATGCGTAGCGATCCTTTGGGATTGTTGGCGAGGTCGGCAACCGCCGCTTCCGCCTCGTCCACGGCTTCGAGGATTTTCAAGGCACCATCATAAAACAGGCGGCCATGCTCGGTGGGCGTCAGTTTGCGCGTGGTGCGGTTGAAAAGCCGCACGCCGAGATGCTTTTCCAGTTCCTTGATACGATTGCTGGCAACCGCAGGCGATGCGCGCTGGTCACGGCCCGCAGCCGACAGGTTTCCCAGTTCAACGACACGCACAAAGACGCGCAGATTATCGAGATATGACATATGCCTCTGACCCTTGATTACATCTGAATGTTTATGAGGCGCGATTGATTGTCTAGATTTTTTTGAAAGTGCTGGTCGGGATGCGACGTTTCATCCATGGCAAAGCTTTGGCACAACGGGATTGAAACAAGTACACTGCGAAGCGGTTTTGCATATGGCATGCGTAATAAAAACAGCGGCCTGCAAAATCGCGCCGGGGCTAGAAATGGGAGCGCCTTATGTATGATCTTGCCGTGGTATGGGACTGGCTAAGCTTTGCCGCGCGCTGGCTGCATGTGATCACCGCGATCGCATGGATCGGCTCGTCGTTTTATTTCATCGCACTTGATCTCGGGCTGCGCCAGCGGCCCAACTTGCCTGTGGGCGCGTATGGCGAGGAATGGCAGGTGCATGGCGGCGGCTTTTACCACATCCAGAAATATCTGGTCGCTCCCGCCGAGATGCCCGAACACCTGACATGGTTCAAATGGGAATCCTATGCCACATGGCTGTCGGGTTTCATGCTGTTATGCATCGTCTATTATGCGGGCGCCGATCTTTATCTCGTCGATCCCAATGTGCTCGATGTCTCGGCCCCCGTGGCGATTGCCATCTCGATTGCCTCTCTCGCCTTTGGCTGGCTTGCCTATTCCACGATCTGCAATTTTATGCTCGGCAAGAGCGACACGCTTTTAATGATCATTCTTTATTGCATATTGGTCGGGATGGCATGGGGCTATACGCATCTTTTCACGGGGCGGGCGGCGTTTTTGCATCTGGGCGCGTTTACCGCAACCATCATGTCGGCAAACGTGTTCATGATCATCATCCCCAACCAGAAAATTGTGGTGGCCGACCTGATTGCCGGGCGCAAGCCAGACCCGAAATATGGCAAGATCGCCAAGCAGCGCTGGACGCATAATAATTACTTGACGCTGCCCGTTCTGTT
>JAATGD010000390.1 GCA_015654965.1 Hyphomicrobiales bacterium | reverse complement strand
GGATGGGTCGGCCAGCTCGGTCAGCGCCTTTGCATCGTCATAAGCGGCAACGATCTGCCGGTTCGCCACCTGTGCTGCGGGGCAATCGGCCTGCGGTTCGAGAATCACGGTGTGAAAGCCCAGGCGTGCCGCGGCCATGGCCAGCATGCGGCCAAGCTGTCCGCCGCCGATGATGCCGATGGTGGAACCGGGCGTGAGTGTGCTCAAGTTCATCTTACACCTCGTTGGATGGGCGTTCTGCGACGCTTTCGGTCTGTGCGGCGCGCCATTCATCAAGGCGGGCGGCCAGTGCATTATCGTAAAGCGCGAGAACAGCGGCTGCGAGCAGCGCTGCATTGACCGCGCCTGCGCGACCAATGGCAAGTGTTCCGACCGGAATGCCAGCAGGCATCTGCACGATGGAGAGGAGCGAATCCTGCCCCGACATGGTTCTGGATTGCACAGGGACGCCAAAGACTGGAAGGGGGGTCATGGCGGCGGTCATGCCCGGCAGATGGGCTGCCCCGCCAGCACCCGCAATGACAACCTTGAAGCCTTCAGCCTTGGCGCCTTTTGCAAAGGAGACGAGCCGGTCGGGTGTGCGATGGGCCGAGATGATCCGTGCATCAAAGGAAATGCCCAGCGCTTCCAGTGTATCGGCTGCGTGGCGCATGGTTTCCCAATCGGACTGGCTGCCCATGATGATGGCGACATCGGCATTAACGCTCATTGTTATTTCCTGCTCGGCTAACTCGGTTGTATCGGGTGGCTCAAAAGACAAAGCCGGGCGGACCCGGCTTTCATGATCAGTGCAAGGCACTGTCAGGCGATGATATCGGGAATGACCTGATCTTCGAGTTCCTGAAGCTTGTCCTTGATCTGGAGCTTTTTCTTTTTCATGCGCTGGATGCGCAATTGGTCGCAGCCCACTTCCATCATGGCCTTGATGGCTGCATCGAAATCGGCATGTTCCTGTTTCAGACGTGCGACGGCCAGTCTTATTTCGGCCTGATCCTGATCGGACATGCGATAGCCCCGTTCTGTTGAATAAATTGACGGGCTGCGCCATCCCGTAAAGGCACAGCATTCAGCCCGTTTCAGGGCAAGCCCATATCACATTTTTCATGATTGGAAAATGCTACCACGACAAATTCGACTTTAGACCAAACTCGTGCCAAACTGTCATGGTTCTGTCATGGATGCGACTGTCGAAGTGATAATTAACTTCGCTTCCTAGGCAGCCGGGACTGTGTGTTTGGCCCGGAAAACAGGAGATGTGCCGGGCGTTTCATGCAGTTTGAGCTGACGGAGCAGCACAGAGGAGGAACTCTCTCATCGCTCCGTCGTTGTTGTGGAAACAAGACAAAGGAGAACTGATGATGGCTATCGAGTCCCATCTTGCCACGCTCGAAAAGAAGCATGGCGCTCTGGAAGAGGAAATTTCCGAAGCTATGGCGTCACCGGCAAGAGATGATCTTCATGTTACCACTCTCAAGCGCAAGAAACTTCTGCTCAAGGAGCAGATTGAAAAAGTGAAATCCCAGACAGCCAATACACAAGCCACCCGTCATTGATCGATAAAGGTATTTTCTGACGGCCCGTTAAGGCCTGCGGACTATGCCCGCATATGGAAGTTGGCGGCTGTGTCACAGCCGCCGCGCATCCTTGAGTCTGGCATTCTTGGATTGCGTTTTTAAATTATCTCGCTTTAACTCTTTTTTGCGCATGTCGTTGCCGGAAAACCGGTTCCCACTTTTCCGCGACATGCTCTAAAATCAGCTTTCTGTCTCCGCTCTCGGATCGAGGTTCAATGCCTCAGGCGTTGCGCCGCGCTCGGATGGCATGCTCTTGAACTGATCTTTTGCTTCCTTTGGAATGGCGGCGCGCTGGCGCGAGCGGAACAGGGCGTATCCGGTGATCGAGATATGTGCGAGCATGGTGATGGCAAACAGCCCCGATGGCCAGAAAATATCCATGGCAAAAGCTGCCAGAAGCGGTCCCAGCATGGTGCCAAAACCATAAAGCAGCAGCAGTCCGCTTGAGACTTTCACGAAACTTTCCGCCGTTGCGTGGTCGTTGGCATGTGCGACGGCCACCGGATAAAGTGCATAGGCAAGCGCGCCGTAAAAGCCGGTCATGATGATGATGACGGTGCCGTTTGCTGGTGCGACGATGAAAGTCGTAAGGCCGACAAGGGCGGCAAGGGCCGCGACACCAGCCAGAACAAGACGGCGGTCCACCAGATCAGAAATGCGGCCGACGGGGATCTGCATCAGGGCGCCTGCGGCAATGGTGACGCTGACCATCAGGGCGATCTCCGGTGTGGATATACCCGATTGCGCTCCGAAGACGGCCCCCAATGTTCCCCATGCGCCATTGGCGATGCCGATCAGGATACAGCCGACAAAAGCTGCGGGGGAATTGCGGTAAAGCGCCTTGAGGTCGAGTTGCACTTCGGTCAGTGGCCTGGGGCTGACGGCGGTGGAAATGGCGGTGGGAATGAGTGCCAGACAGAACAGGACGCCGCAGATCATGAAAAGATGATCGGAACGCACGTCCCCGGCTGCGACCAGCATCTGGCCCGACATGGTGGCTCCGTAATTGACCATCATGTAAAGGCCGAAAATGCGTCCGCGCGACTCATTGGTGGCGCGTTCGTTGAGCCAGCTTTCGATGACCATGAAGGCGCCAGCCATGGCAAACCCGGTAAAGGCGCGCAGTACGATCCAGCTTGTGGGGTCGATGAAGATGCCCGACAAAAGCACGATGATGGCGGCGGATGCGGCAAAACAGCCAAAGGCACGGACGTGGCCGACACGGCGCACCAGACGTGGCGCGAAAAGGCAACCACCGACAAAACCGCCTGCCCATGTGGTGCCGAGCATACCGAGAGAGGCAACCGAAAATCCTTCCAGACCACCACGCAAGGGCAGCAGAAGTCCGTGAAGTCCCGATGCCATGAGAAGAAAGGCAGTACCGCAAAGAAGGGATAGGACCTGAATGTAAATACGCAAAATTGAATTCCAGAAATCTGCGACCGAAGATTCTGGCCTGAATGTGCGGAGGCCTTGCGGGTGTTTGCAAGGCGTCCATGTCTTGAGCCTGATGCGCTCACATCATTGTTCCAAGTATTTTTTCTGCGATTGGTTCCCCAATTCGTTCAATATCTCTATCGGAACAAGGCTTCAGCTGCGGCGCGGCTATCCCCTTTTTTGAGCCGTTCGCCTTTCAGTCTTTCAATTTCATTTTGCAGAAAATCGATGCGCTGGTCGATTTCTGTTACCGAAAGGGTTGCGAGTTCGTCTTCGCTGAGTGCCGGGCCGCGATAGGGCTTTGTCGCATCCTCATCAAAACCGCTCATAGCCGTCCTCCGTGGTCAATGATGGCTCAGGTCACGAGAAAAGATTTAACACCTTGAAACTTTGCACATATATTTTGAAAAATCGATAATGATCTGCCCGATCTTGAAGCGCATATTTTCGGCGCGATATTTTGACTATGATTGAAGGCCGAATATGGACAGGAGTTTATGATGACGGTTGATGTTCCTTCCCGGATGAATGCGATAGAAATCACAGAGCCGGGGGACGCGCGCGTCTTGCGTCTCGTTGAGCGATCAACGCCTCAGCCCGGCGAGGGGCAGCTTCTGGTGCGGGTGCGTGCGGCAGGCGTCAATCGCCCCGATGTCTTGCAGCGACAGGGCAATTATGCGCCGCCCCCGGGCGCGTCTGACATCCCCGGTCTTGAAATTGCCGGTGATATCGTAGCGCTCGGCGCGGGCGTCAAACGTTTTACGATTGGCGATCCGGTGGTCGCATTACTCGCCGGTGGCGGTTATGCCGATTATGCCATTGTGCATGAAAGCAATGCCCTGCCATTGCCTTCCGGTTATGGTTATATTGAAGCGGCAGCCATCCCCGAAACCTTCTTCACGGTCTGGCATAATGTATTCGAGCGTGGGGGCTTGAAAGCAGGGGAAACCTTGCTGGTCCATGGCGGGACATCGGGGATCGGTACGACAGCAATCCAGCTTGGCAAGGCATTTGGTGTCAAAGTCATTGCGACAGCCGGATCGAAAGATAAATGCGAGGCTTGCGTGAAACTTGGCGCGGAACACGCCATCAATTATCGCGAAGAGGATTTTGTCGCCTCCGTCAAAGCGCTGACGGGCGGCAGGGGGGCTGACGTCATTCTCGACATGGTGGGCGGCGATTATGTCGATCGTAATTACAAGGCGGCAGCCGAAGATGGTCGCATCGTGCAGATCGCTTTTTTGAATGGCGCCAAGGCGACCGCCAATTTTGCGTTGCTCATGACCAAGCGCCTGACGCATACGGGATCGACCCTGCGGGTGCGTTCGGTTGCATTCAAGGCGGGTATTGCGCGGGAGCTGGAAGAGAAAGTCTGGCCGCTTCTGGCCAAGCGCGAGATTGCCCCCGTCATGGACATGATTTTCCCGTTAGAGGACGCGTGGCGCGCCCATGAACGTATGGAAGAGGGCCGACATATCGGCAAGATCGTGCTTGATCTCGCATAAGACGCGCATGCCAAATTTATTGCGGCAAGAGGTGGAGCACTTTCTTGCCGTGATCTTGCTCTGGCGGCAAAAAACTTATATATAGGCCGTGAATTCCCGGAAATTGTGGTTTTTTCCACGTCCCGCGCCACCGGAGCGGACGAACAGAAGGATTATATTTAATGGCCACCCAGCTTCTTATGCCGAAGGCAACGGCCGTCTGGCTTGTCGATAACACGGCTCTGTCCTTCGACCAGATTGCCGCTTTCTGCAAGCTGCATCCGCTGGAAGTGAAGGCGATTGCCGATGGTGAAGCCTCTCAGGGTATCAAGGGGCTTGACCCGGTCATTACAGGCCAGATTTCACGCGAAGAAATCGCCAAGGGCGAGAAAGACCCTTATCACCGCCTGAAATTGTCGGAGCCGAAGGTGCGCGTGCCGGAAGCAAAGCGTAAGGGACCACGTTATACGCCGCTCTCCAAGCGTCAGGATCGTCCCAACGCCATTCTGTGGCTGGTGCGCAATCATCCTGAACTCAAAGATGCGCAGGTTTCCCGGCTGATCGGAACGACCAAGTCGACCATTGAGCAGATTCGCAACCGTACCCATTGGAACTCCGCGAGCCTCACGGCGATGGACCCGGTAACCCTTGGTCTTTGCTCGCAGATCGATCTTGATCTGGAAGTGGAACGCGCAGCGCGCAACCGTCCGGCAGGACCTGAAAGCGACAGCACGCTTCTGCCCGCATCCGCCACGGAAAACTTCGATTATCGTGACGAGCAGCCTGCGGAAGAAGAGCTGGATGCCGAAAAGGTTTTCGCCAAACTCTCGTCCCTCAAGGGCTCCAACACCGACGAAGACGACGAATAAGCATTCTCTCTATTCATGTAAAAAGCCCGGCTTTGGCCGGGCTTTTTTATGATTTCAATCCCTGAAAGCATTATATTCGCTCATTTCCATGAGGCGATAAAAGTCGCTCAGCGTCTTGCCGCGTTCGGCGCGAAAGCGGCGACCCGCCTCGCTTGCCTCAATGATGCGATCCGTGCGGAAGGTGCGGAAGGCGCTGCGCAACTCGCACCAGCCGATCACCGTCCAGACCTTGCCCCAGAACCACAGTCCCAAAGGCCGGATATCGCGTTCGCTTTCTCGTGATTCGAGATCGCGATAACGGATATTGAGCACAGCATTTTCATCGACTGCGCGCTCGACCATATCGATGACATGACGTTCCTCGACACTGATACTGGCACTCGGCGCATGGATTTGCGTGCCTGTAATACGTGAACGTTCTTCCTTGGGCAGAACCGCCTCGATCTTGACCAGCGCTTCCTCGGCCCCGCGTGCCATCGAGACACCGCCCCAGGCGCGAATGAGCCGCGCGCCTGCCACCAGCGCCACGATCTCGTCGCGGGTAAACATGAGTGGTGGCAATTCAAAACCCTGCCGCATGATATAGCCGACGCCCGCTTCGCCATCGATGGGAACGCCGGTCGATTGCAGGTCGGCTATGTCGCGATAAATGGTGCGTTCGGAAACCTCCAGCCGTTCGGATAGCTGGCGTGCAGTCACGAGCCTGCCACCGCGCAGGTGCTGGACGATCTGGAAGAGGCGATCGGCACGACGCATGTTACATTTATTTCCCTTTTCGGCGCTGTTCCAGATAGCGTTCCGGCCAGCCCATATCCTTGCGCAAATCTTTTGGCAGACGCTCAAACATCTGACTGGTCCGGGCAAAGCGCCGTCGCTCGTCCTGTCTTTGTCGGTAGCGTTTTAAAATTGCGATGAGCGGTGCGATTGCAAAGGCCATGATTCTACTCCCTCTTCCTTGTGAGAGCTACTTTTACACTGCCCCTCCTGACAGCAGTCTGTCAGGAGCAAATGCACTTTATTTCATGCGCTCGAAAGGACTGCGCAATTGTGGGTCACGCCTTGGCGGGAACCGCGACCGTATAGTTGAGCGGCAGACGCCCGCCATCGGCATAAATGGTCTGGCCGGTAATGTAGCTTGCATCGCGGGATGCGAGAAATGAGGCGATGGCGGCGATTTCATCTGGCTGGCCCACGCGGCCCAGTGGCGTGCGCGACAGGAGGCGTCTGCGGCTTTCCTCATCCGCATTCACCTCGGAGAGCATATCGGTTTCGATCGAACCCGGACCAATCGCATTGACGCGGATGCCCCATTGCGCAAGAGCCACCGCCATGGCGCGGGTCAGTTGCTGCAAGCCCCCCTTGGAAACCGAGTAGGCGAGCTGGTCCGGCAGGCCGAAAATGGCGTTGACCGAAGACATGTTGATGATCGTACCGGGTGTGCCGCCTTCTTCCACCCGCGCCACCATGCGTTTTGCCACTGCCTGCCCGCACAGGAATGCGCCCTTGAGATTGACACGCAGGACACGATCAAAATCCTCTTCCTTGAGGTCGAGAAAATCCGCCTTGTGAACGATACCGGCATTACTGACGAAAATGTCAATCTCGCCGAAATTGGCGGCGGTATAGGTGAGCAGATTGTGGATGTCGAGTTTGTCACCAACATCTGCGGCCATGGCCACAACCTTGCCGAATTGCTCCAGATCTTTCACAGCCCGTGTAGCCGCTTTGCTATCGATATCCGACAGGATGACGCTTGCGCCATCCATCAGAAAACGTTTTGCAATGGCATAACCAATGCCGCGTGCCGCACCCGTAACGATGGCGACTTTGCCTTCAAGCTGCATATCCACTCTCCGATTCTGGCTGGAGAGTGGACTGCCGGTTTTGACTGGTCAAGTCTCAGGCAAAAGCCAGACCGATATGCCGCTCTCGCAAGGCCGTTTTGATTTCATCCAATATGGCTGGATCATCGATGGTGGCGGGCATTTTCCATGGCTCCCCATCGGCAATTTTCTGGATGGTCGCGCGCAATATCTTGCCCGAACGGGTTTTGTGCAGGCGTTTGACCGTCAGCGCTTGCCGGAATGAAGCGACCGGACCGATGGCATCGCGGATCATGGCAATACATTCGCGTTCCACCTCATGAGGATCACGCTCTATGTTGGATTTGAGCACGAGGAAACCGCACGGTGCCTGACCCTTGAGCGGATCGGCTATTCCAAGCACCGCGCATTCGGCGACATCGGGGTGGCTTGCCAGCACCTCTTCCATAGCGCCCGTCGACAGGCGATGACCTGCGACATTGATGATATCATCGGTGCGGCTCATGATGTAGAGATAGCCATCCGCGTCCATATAGCCCGCGTCAGCCGTTTTATAATAGCCGGGAAACTCGGCGAGATAGGCTTTACGAAAACGCTCGTCGGCATTCCATAGCGTCGGCAGGCATCCGGGCGGCAAAGGCAGCTTGATCAATATATTGCCTAACTGCCCACGCTCGACCGCATGTCCCTCATCGTCGAGAACCTCTATCTGATAACCGGGCATGCAGACCGATGAGGAACCATAGCGGGTTTCAAGAAGCCCCAGCCCCAGAGGGTTTGCGACCATCGGCCAGCCGCTTTCCGTCTGCCACCAGTGATCGATGATCGGTCGCTGTAGCAGGTTTTCCGCCCAGTGGATCGTGTCGGGATCGGCACGTTCACCAGCCAGAAACAGGGCGCGAAATTTCGACATATCGTATTTGCGCGCCAGATGTCCGTCAGGGTCATCCTTCTTGATGGCACGCAAAGCGGTGGGGGCGGTGAACATCACCTCAACGCCATGCTCGGCAATGATGCGCCAATAGCTGCCTGCATCGGGTGTTCCGACAGGCTTGCCCTCGAAAAGAATGCTGGTCGCCCCGCCGATCAGGGGCGCATAGACGATATAGGAATGGCCAACGACCCAGCCGACATCGGAGGCTGCCCAGAAAACCTGCCCCGGATCCACGCCAAAAACATTTTTGAGCGACCATGCAAGCGCAACCATATGGCCGCCATTGTCACGCACCACGCCTTTCGGCTCTCCAGTTGTGCCGGACGTGTAGAGAATATAAAGCGGATCGGTGGCGGCAAGCGGTGTGCAAGGCACATGACGGCCACGCGCGGCATCCACAGCGCTGCGATAATCGATATCGCGACCTTCGACGGGTTCATGGCCGTGCTGCTCGCGTTGCAGGATGATGCAATGGGTAACCTTGTGTCGCGCTTCGGCAATGGCCTGATCAAGCATATCCTGATAGGGCACGACGCGGTTGGGTTCTATACCGCAAGAGGCGGCAATGATCATCACAGGCTGGGCATCATTGATACGCGCCGCCAGTTCATGCGCGGCAAAGCCGCCAAAAACCACAGAATGAACCGCGCCAATGCGAGCTGAGGCGAGCATGGCAACAGCTGCTTCCGGCACCATGGGCATATAAATCAGGATGCGATCGCCCTTTTTTACACCATGATCGAGCATGACGGCGGCAAGCGCCTCAACCTCTTCCAGTAATGCGCGATAGCTGTATTTGCGAATGGTGCCGGTAACGGGGCTGTCATAGATCAGTGCGGTTTGCTCAGCCCGCCCATTGGCGACATGGCGGTCAAGCGCATTGTAACAGGTATTGCATTGAGCACCCGCATACCAGCGGCCATAGACGCCTTCATGACTAGCGAAAAGCTGGTCCCATGGCTTGAACCAGTCAATGGCTTGTGCCGCTTCGGACCAGAATTTTTCCGGGTTTTCATTCCACGCTGCATAGGTTTGCGCATATCTGGACGTCATGCTTTTCCTCCCGATACAGGCCGCGCACCATCCTTGCATGAGGCGCATTACGGTCCTGTTTATGTTCCAAGATGACAGCGCCTGTCCGGTCGTAAGCGAACCGGCTTCCTCCATGCGCTCCTCATCTCCTCCGACCGACAGTGTAAGCCTGTCGGGGAAGCTTCGTCCATCAAACTAAAGGAGAAGGATTTTGTGTGAAAACCGTCATTTGAGCGAGCGAACTTGCAGTCTCGGCGGCACTGCGTCACAAGATAAGAAAAAAGGTGTGCCGTGACGAAAATATTGCCAGTGCTGCTTATGATTCTGATGGGCTTGCACATTATAAAACCGCTTGGCCTGCCGGGCTTGAGGCATCGCGGTGATTTCTGGAAAATTGCCGTCATTGCCATATTCGTCATGGCGCTGACGCTCGGATTTCATTTTCAGGAAGGATAAATTCAGGTAGCCTGCTCTGTTTTGACTTTTGCTGCCATGCGCCCCATTTAAAAAAGAGAACCGATGGAGGAAACATGCGCCGCGCCTTTTCAAGCATTTTGCTGCTAGCCACCGCCTCTCTCGTGGCCTTGCCGTCCCATGCAGTCCTTGCTGCGAGTATCAATGCGGGCGAGCGGCAAGCAAAAACAGAACTGCCTTTTGCGGTTGCAAGCATTGCGGACTTTGATACGCCCTGGGCCATCGCCTTTCTGCCGGATGGACGCCTGCTTTTGACAGAAAAGGGAGGGCGGATGTTCCTTGTCACTGACAAGGGCGAAAAGACGGCAGTCGCGGGCGTTCCCGATGTCGCTTATGGTGGGCAGAACGGTCTTTTAGATATTGCGCTTGCGCCTGACTTTGCCAAAAGCCGCAGCATCTATTTTACCTATAATGCGTCGGGAGACGGTGGCAGCAGTCTTGTGCTGGCACAGGCCCAACTCGATGAAGCCGATGGCAAGGCCACGCTCAAAAGCCTCAAGACCATCTGGAAGCAGGGTCGGGCGGCCCGGGGCGGTCAACCGGGTGGCATCATTGCTTTTGATCCCGATGGCAAGCATCTGTTTTTGTCTGTGGGGGACCGGATGGAACCGGCAACCGCACAGGATGATGATGCGCCGATGGGTAAAATCCTGCGCATGAATCTTGACGGTTCCATGCCGTCAGATAATCCACAGGCAGATCAAGGTGGGGTCACGGCTCTGACATGGTCAACCGGCCATCGCAATCCCTATGGGCTGGCCTTTGCTCCCGATGGTAAATTATGGGAGCATGAAATGGGGCCACGTGGCGGGGATGAGTTCAATCTCATCAAACAGGGCGCGAATTATGGCTGGCCGCTGGTTTCCAATGGCGACAATTACAGCGGTCGCCCGATCCCGCGTCACAATACGCGCCCGGAATTTGAAGCGCCGCTCGTCTACTGGACACCTGTCATTGCACCTGCCGGGCTTGCCTTTTATGAGGGCGCAATGTTTCCCGCGTGGGAGGGATCGGCGCTGATCGGTGGGCTGGTATCCACTGCGCTGGTGCGGGTGGCAATCGATAAGGATGGCAATGCGGACGAGGCTGAACGTTTCCAGATGGAAAACCGCATCCGCGATATTGCCGTCGGTCCCGATGGTGCCATCTGGCTGATCGAGGATGATAATCCGGGACGATTGCTTAAATTGACTTTAAAATGAAGAAAGCCCCGGTTTCCCGGGGCCTCTTTTTCTTTATTTCTTCAACACATCCACGCCGGGGAGCGGTTTGCCTTCCATCCATTCAAGGAACGCACCGCCTGCCGTCGAGATGTAAGTAAAATCATCGGCCACGCCCGCATGGTTGAGGGCTGCGACGGTATCGCCGCCACCTCCGACCGAAACGAGTTTTCCAGCCTTGGTGCGGGCTGCAACATGCTTGGCTGTCTTGACCGTTGCGGCATCGAAGGGATGCAGTTCAAAGGCACCGAGCGGACCGTTCCACACGAGCGTTGCCGCATCGTCGATTGCCGAGGCGATCAGATCAGTCGAAAGACTACCTGCATCGAGAATCATGCCGTCATGGGGAACTGCTTCAACACCATAGGTCTGGTTTGGTGTGTCGGCGGCAAAATGCCAGCCCACCACCGCATCGACCGGCAGGATGATGGCGCATTTGGTCTTTTCCGCCTTGGCAAGGATTTCGCGCGCGGTCGGGGCAAGATCGTGTTCGCACAGCGATTTGCCGACATCGTGGCCCTGAGCTGCAAGGAAGGTGTTGGCCATGCCGCCACCGATCACCAGAGCATCG
>JAATGD010000340.1 GCA_015654965.1 Hyphomicrobiales bacterium | reverse complement strand
GTATAGCTGTTGGCATAATAGAGCGCGATGCTGCGCTGATTTTGCGGTTTCGCAATTGCTGCCAGACGCGCCTTCATTTCCGCCACGAGTGTATCGGCCTCTTTCTCCCGCCCCAGCAATTTGCCCATGCGCTCCATTTGATCAAAAATATCCTCAAACGAGCGCGCTGGCACAAACTCTTCGACACGCACACCCAGGCGGCGCAAAAGCCCCACCGTCGCACGCGATGAAAACGTGCCGGCCAGCACCAGATCGGGCTTCATGAGAAACACTTCCTCCGCCTGCGCATGATTGACCGGCAAAAGCTCCGCCTTGTCACCCATCACCGACAGCATCGGATCACGCGCGAAATAGGACACGGATTGCAATTGCCCCTCGCGGCTTAGCAGCATTGCAAGCTGATCGGTACAGACATTGATCGAAACCACGCGCTTCGGAGCCTCGCCCGCATAGGCACCATGAAAAGCAAACAAGCTCAAACAGGTAGCGAACCAAAACCCGCTTATCCATGTTCCTGTTCGCTTTTTCATATGCATCGCTCGCAATCAGAATGTCCGGGTCAGCCCGATATTGAAGGTGCGTCCCGGCGCAATATAGTCTTTTACGGTCTGATATTCCTTGTCGAAAATATTCTCGACCGAAAATTTCAATTGCGACTTGTCATCAATTGTATAAAGCGCCACGAAATCGGCGGTCACATAATCCCCGAGCCTGGTCGTATTGGCCGCATTATTATAACGCGAGCCGCCATAAAGTACGCGCGCGGTCAGGTCCAGCGCGTCGATGGGCTTGAAATTGACTTCCGCAGTAGCCTTGACGCGCTCGCGATACGGCAGGTCGTTATCGGTTTCCTCATCAATGGCGCGCTTGAGATCAATCGAGGTTTTCACGCCCCATCGCTCGCCAAAACGATGTGCAAGCGTTGCCTCAAAACCCGTGACCCGCGCTTTCGACACGTTAAATGGCGTATAGCTGGGCGCGCTGGCGATAATCGCGTCATCAAGCCATGTCTGGTAGAAAGCGAGATCAAGACTGGTCTGGTTGGTCGCCTGCCAGTTCAGCCCGATCTCGTAGGAACGTGATTTTTCGGGCTGCAAATCCGGGTTCGAGGCTGGCGGATAGCCGGGGGTCGACGGATAATAAAGCTCGTTGAAGGTCGGCGCGCGAAACCCGGTGCCAAACGATGAGCGCAGCACCAGATCACTTACAATCTCATAGCTTGCACCAAGATTATAGGTCGTCACATCGCCAAATTGCTCATTGTGATCGTAACGCACCCCGCCATCAAACCGCAGCCCCTCATAATCAAGCGAATATTGCGCGAAGACAGCGGCAAGATCGCGGCTCGTTTGTGTGTAGGATGCGGTCGAACTGACCTCCTCGCGGTAGGCTTCCACGCCGCCCGTTACAACATGCGTGGCCTTGCCCGTCTCAAACCGCTTTTCGGTCGAAGCGAAGACGCCATAGCGTTGCGTCTCGAAACGGTCGGAACCCGATATACCTTTGCGGAAGTCGCGGCTTTTATCCAGCCCCGCGCTCAATTCAAGCGTCGATGACCAGTCGTCACCATGATCGAACCGTGCGCCCAATTTGCCGTTGAAAGCCGTGCTGTCACCCTCATTGGAATAGGGATAGCTGCCATCATACTGGTTGCGCCCGCGACCGAACAACCCGTCTGTATAAAGGCGTCCCCAGTCGAAATCCTTGGCCAAGGAAAAATTCAACGAGCCTTGCAGAAAACCGTCGCGGTCATCCTCATGGCCATATTTTTCCGGCACCGTGAAATCATAGCCCTGCGTGCCGGTAAGTGCTGCGCCAAAAGCATAATCGACGCCATTCTGGCTGCGTCCCTGAATGGAACCGGCGGTATAACCACCCCATGGATGGGTGACGCCAGTCGTCAGACTGCCGCACCACGCGCGCGTCCCGCAGGCCCCGCCCTGCCTGGTGATGATATTGATCACCCCACCCATCGCATCGGCGCCATATTGTGCGGAATGCGCGCCCTTGGCGACTTCAATGCGGTCGATAGCGCTTAATGGAATATTGGAAAGCGCCGTCGCACCCGTGGTGATGGAGGCCGAACGCACCCCGTTGACGAGCACCACGACCTGTTTGGATGACATGCCGCGCACGTAAAGATTGGAGCTTGCGCCCTGCCCGCCATTGGTGGTGATCGAAATGCCGCTAGTGGCATTGAGCAATGTTTGCAGATCGGGAGCGGCGGAGCGCTCAATCTCCTGCCTATCGATGACCGTCACCGAAGATGTGGAGCGTTGCAGCGACGTGGCACGGCGCAATGGCGTGATCACGATTGTATCGAGTGAAATCCCGTCCTCATTGACGGGCAATGTCTGGGCCATCGTTTCAAAAGGCATGGCAAGGCCAAGCAATGAAACCACAGCGAGCGTTGATCGAAGATGATGCATTTCATTTCCCCGCATAGGTGTGTGCCTGACCGCAGGGCAAGGAAAATGAAAGGAACGCATTCCTCATCCGGCGGCAACATTTTTCAATGTCACCGCTACGGAAAACCGCGCCCGGACACACCCCGTATCCAAGCATAGGTGACCGGATACGGCAGGTCTCCTGACTTCCGGGTCTTCGCTTGTCTTCCACCTTCCCGAAGGCATTAGCCGCCCTCAGTGGTTTTGTTGGAAGAAAACTCTCCGGTTACAGTTGCGGGGGCAGTCGCGGAATCATCACAAGGATTTCACCGCGTTCCCTTTTCATCCACCCAAAAGGGCAGAACCGTTTCCTGCATGAAGCGATAGCAAGAGCATCAAAGATTCGCAATGCGCCAAAAAGGTCGCAAGGGATGAAAGCCCATCCGCTTTCTGAATCGCATTTTCAGAAAACCCAGTCATCCCTTTGATCTTGATGAAATTTCATCATCGCATGAAAGCGCGGAAGCGCCTCAAGGCAAAGAAGAAAAGGACCGAACCGATGACGATCAGGGCCAGCAATTGCGGCCACACGACATCAAGCCCCGCGCCACGGAAAAGCACAGCCTGCGCCAGAATGACGAAATGCGTATTGGGGGCGGCAAGCATGATGTTCTGGATGATTTCCGGCATGCTTTCGCGTGGCGTCGTGCCGCCCGACAAGATTTGCAAAGGCAGCAGAACCAGCATCAGCAACATGCCGAATTGCGGCATTGAACCGGCAACGGTGGCGAGAAAAATACCAAGGCTGGTGGTTGCAAAAAGCTGCAAGGCGGCCCCTGCCAGAAACAGCAGGACCGAGCCGTTAACCGGCACCGCCAATAGTCCCTGTACGATCACCACCAGCGCGAAGGCGGAAGCAAGCAGCACGACCAGCCCCATCGACCAGACCTTGCTGATCATGATTTCCAGCGGCGTCACGGGCATGACGAGGAGATGCTCAAGCGTGCCATGTTCGCGCTCACGGATGAGAGCTGCGCCGGTCAGAATGATCGACAGCATGGTGACAGAGGAAATAATATTGGTGATGGCCCCGAACCAGCCCTGATTGAGTTCCTGATTGAAGCGCGAGCGCAGATTGAGGGCGACGGAGGCCTCGCTATTATCGCGGTAGCGGTCGACAAATTCACTCACCTCGCTTGAGACGATCGACTGCACATAACCACCCCCGGTAAAAGCCTGACTCATGCGCGTCGCATCGATATTGAGCTGGATGGTCGGTGAGCGCCCGGCCAGAAGATCGCGCTGGAAATCGGGGGGAATATCGAGCGCGAATGTATCAAGCCCCTTATCCATCCGATCATCCATTTCATGCGTTGAAATTAGTTTCGGTGGCACGAAATAAGGCGGATAGAAAGCCGTCGCAATCCGTCCTGAAACCGGCGACTGGTCTTCATCGACAATAGCAATGGCCGCGTTGTTGAGCGTTTCGGGCATGGCCTTGGCGGATGTATAGATTGCCAGCGTGAAGGCATAGGCGATGAGCACCAGCATCATCGGATCGCGCAGAAGACCACGCAATTCCTTGATACCGAGCTGGACTATATTGGCGATCCGCATCTCAATCCGCCTGTTTCTTGAGAAGAAGCGTGCCCAGTATCATCAACACCGGAATGGCGATCAGCAAGGGCAGGAACGACCCCGCCAGATCGCTGAAATCGAGCGCCTTGGAGAAAGTACCGCGCGAGATGGTGACGAAATAGGTCGCCGGATAGATATTGCCGATAAAGGCACCCACCCCCTGCAAGGAAGAAACCGGGTCGATAATGCCGGAATATTGCACCGCCGGGATGAGCGTCAGAAGGGCGGTGCCGAAGATCGCGGCGATCTGGCTTTTCATGAAAGTCGAAAGCACCAGCCCCATGCCGGTGGTCACGATCACATAGAGAAGCGCTGCCGTCGCGTAAGTCAGAAGACTGCCGGTGAAAGGCACACGGAATATGAAAATGGCAAAGGCTGTCAGCATCACGAAATTGAGGAATGCGAGTGCGATATAAGGCAATTGCTTGCCGAGTAGAAACTCGAATTTGGTCACCGGCGTCACGTAGAAATTGATGATCGAACCAAGTTCCTTTTCACGCACGACGCTCAACACCGCGAGCATGGCCGGGATCATCAGAAGCAACAGCGGGATGACGGCAGGCACCATCGCGACAAGGCTCTGCACATCAGGATTATAGCGATAGCGTATTGCCAGATTGAATGCGCCGACGGTTGCCGCATCGCCGTAAAGCTCGCGGATTTTCTGCGTCAGCCACATGCTGTGCATGCCTTGCACATAGCCCCGAACGGTTTCAGCCCGTGATGGCATCGCGCCATCGATCCACGCGCCGATCTCGACAGAACGGCCATGGGCGATATCCGCCCCGAAATTGGGCGGTATCTCAATAGCAAGACTGATCTCGCCATTGCGCATGCGCCGGTCGAGATCGTTATAATCGATGATCGGCGATTTTTCGCTGAAATAACGCGAACCCGCGATCTGTTGCGTGTAATCACGACTGACCGTCGAATCGTCACGGTCAAGCACGGCAAAAGTCAGGTTTTCGACATCGAGATTGATGCCATAACCGATCACGAACATCAGAATGACGCTGCCAAGGATGGCAAGCGTGGCGCGGATAGGATCGCGCTTGAGTTCCAGCGCCTCACGCCTTGTATAGGCGAACATGCGGCGCGGATTGGGCAACCAGTTGGAAGAAGACGTCGCGAGAAGCTCCGGCCCGGCCACGGTTTCGGATTGCGCTGCGACCACTTGCGGTGCGGTGTCGCCAATCGCTTCCGTCAGATAGGCGATAAAGGCTTGTTCAAGCGTCTTCGCATTGCAGCTTTGCGTGATTGCTTTGGGCGTATCGCTGACCAGAACCTTGCCCGCATGCATCAGCGAAATACGGTCGCACAGTTCGGCTTCGTTCATGAAATGGGTCGAGACGAAGATCGTCACATTGTCCTTGCGCGACAGGTCCGCCAATATCTGCCAGAAAGCGTCACGCGCCACCGGATCGACACCGGAGGTCGGCTCATCGAGAATGAGAATATCGGGCGAATGAATGAGTGCTACCGCCAGCGACAGACGCTGCCGGATGCCGAGCGGCATGGAATCGGGCAGGTCATGCATGACATCCGCAAGATCGAAACGCCGCGCCAATTCCTCGATACGCCGTGCCGTCACATCGGGGGCCATGCCGAACAGTTTCGCATGGAGTTCCAGATTCTGGATGACGGTGAGTTCGGAATAAAGCGAGAAAGCCTGACTCATGTAACCGACGCGGCGACGCACATCGATATCTTTCGGATCGACCTCGCGCCCGAACAGCCGTGCCGTACCCTCGCTTGCCGGCAAAAGCCCGGTCAGAACCTTCATTGTCGTGGTCTTCCCACAACCGTTGGAACCGAGAAAGCCGAAAATCTCACCACGCGGAATGCGAAAACTCACATTATCGACGGCGGTGAAATCACCGAACCGCACCGTGACATGCTCCGCCTCAATCGCAATATTGGCCTCAGCTCCGCCCTCACGCGGTGGAATGATCACTTCCTCATGGCCCTGTCGCGCTTCCTCGGGCAACAGCGCGATAAAGGCCGCATCGAGATTGGGCGTGCTGGTGCGCTCCAACAGTTCATCCGGCGTGCCTGTCGCCAGAATTTTTCCGTCATTCATCGCAACCAGCCAGTCGAACCGCTCCGCCTCTTCCATATAGGCGGTCGCGACGATCACGCTCATGCCGGGACGATCCTTGCGAATATCGTTGATCAGGTCCCAGAACTGTCCACGCGACAGGGGATCGACGCCGGTGGTCGGCTCATCGAGGATCAGCAGGTCCGGATCATGAATGAGCGAGCAGCACAGGCTGGTTTTCTGCTTCATGCCACCCGACAGTTTCCCCGCCGGACGATCGGCAAAGGCCGTCATGCCGGTGCGCGCCAGAAGATCGGCGATGCGGCGTTCACGCTCATGCTTGTCATGGCCAAACAGACGGCCGAAAAAATCGATATTCTCGAAAACCGAAAGTGTCGGATAGAGGTTTTTGCCCAGGCCCTGCGGCATATAGGCAATGCGCGGATAGGCCGACTGGCGATGTTTTTTATCCGCAATGTCGCCGCCCAGAACCTCGATCCGGCCCGCCTGCATGGCGCGCGCACCCGCAATCAGCGACAGGAGGCTCGATTTTCCCACGCCATCCGGCCCGATCAGCCCGACCATCCGGCCGGCCGGGATATCGAGATCGACCGCGTCAAGAGCGCGGGTCGCGCCATAGGACAACCCGACCCCGTGGGCGCGCGCGACAAAGCTGTTGTTTTCCCCGGCAGCCTCGATCGAACTGCCACTCATTTTACAGGGTCCGCGAGATTTTGTGGCCACTGGGCTTCTGGATCAAGCTTGACATAGACCACGCCGGGCAATCCGGTTTTGACCTGCTGGATATATTTTTGCAGCAATTCCTGCGGAACCTTGGCCTTGATGCGGAACATCAGTTTCTGCCGCTCTTCCTCCGTTTCCACGGTTTTCGGCGTGAACTGCGCGACATCCGCGACAAAGCTGATCGAGGCGGGAATGACATATTGCGGCGCGGCATCGAGCACGATGCGCGCTTCCGCACCCAGCGCCACCCGACCGGCCTGCGCGGTCGGCAGGAAGAAGGTCATATAGACATCGCCAAGATCGACGAGATTGAGCACACGACCCCCGGCGGAAAGGACTTCTCCCGGCTGGGCCACACGATATTGCACCCGCCCCGCCTTGGGTGCACGCAAGGTGGCATCGTCAATATCGGCCTCGACGCTGGCAATCGCCGCCTTTGCGGCCTCAACGGAGGCCTGCGCATCGATGACCTGTGCCTTGGCGGCATTGATCGCCGCTTCACTAGCCGCAAGCTGCGCCTTGGCGGCACTCACAGTCGCCTTCGCGCCTTGCGCCGTTGCACGGTCATCATCCAGAACCTGTTCGGAGACGGTGCGCGACTGGGTCAGGGCTTGCGAACGCGCAAGGCGTCGCTCTGCCGCATCAAGCTGCGCCTCGTTCTGGGCAATCGTCGCCTGAGCTGCCTCATGTTCGGCCTCGCGCTGCGTGACAAGGCTGTTGGCCGTATCGATTGAAATCTCGGCCCTGCGCAATTCGGCTTCGGACTGCCTGCGCTTGCTTTCCAGCTGCACTGTGTCCATACGTGCCAGAACATCGCCTTCCTTCACGAAAGCGCCTTCATCGGCAAGGATTTCACGGATACGCCCCGCACTCTTGGTTGAAATGTCGATTTCCACCGCCTCGACACGACCATTGCCGCTGGCAATGCCTTCCGGCAGACCGCTTCCATTGAGAGACTTCCAGCCATAATAAGCGCCCGCCACAATCGCGATCCCCACGATTGCCACGACCCATTTCCTGATGCTGGAACTCATATGGAAAACCCCTCTCTACAATCATCGTCAAAGCGACCGCAGGATATGATATCCGCCCGCTTTGGCAACCGGCTAATCTCTATATTTATCAATAAAATGTGACGCGGGTGCCGGTTTGGTGAAACAGAGGGGTAACGCCGACAGCACCCGCTGGCTGTCGAAAACGGCGTCACAAAAGATCGCGCTCATGCGCTCGACAGATAAGTGGAGCCGGGATACCGGTTAGGGCCAAGGTATCCCGGAGACGACAGCGCTGGTGGACGCTGCCGACACACAAATCACTAGCAGGCAGGAAGGAAAACCTCTTTGATTTCAATCAAAGATGGAGCGATTTATGCAAAAATCGACGCAAGCCCTGAATTGGATCGCAACTTCATCGTGAAGGGGTGCATTTGCCCCATGTTTGCTTCAGATAAGCCGAGACGGCTTCAAGCCTGGGGTCAGAGAGAACCCCCTGACGAAACAGAATGCTTCCCTTCACTTGCGGCAAGCTTGTGTTGAGTTCCAGTTGCCGCCGGATCTCGTTCACCCCCCGCCCTTTCTGCCAGTCCGGCTCGGAACGGGTAGCGGAGCCTGCACGGTAAAGCGCCATGCCGATATAAAGATCGGTTCTGGTGTCGCGAACCGTATCGGCCCACCATTTGACGATCACATCATAAGGCACATCATCGCGTCCGAACGACCAATAGACCTGCGGCGCGATATAATCGATCAGCCCGTCCTTGACCCAGCGCCTTGTATCGGCAAAATCGCCATCATAATTGGTCTTGCCCGCCCGTGTGGCAGAACCCAGCGGGTCGTCAGCAGCATTGCGCCAGACACCACCGGGACTGATGCCGAAACGCACATTGGGCCGGATCGATTTGACCTTTCGGGAAATCTCGCTGACCAGCATATAGGTATTATAGCGCCGCCAGTCATATTTGCTGGAAAACCCCGTGCCAAAACGCGCATAGGTGTCGTCATCATCAAGGCTTGAGACAGGCGTTTCATAATAGAAATAATCGTCGAACTGGATACCGTCGACATTGTATTTCTGCACAACCTCGGCGGTGATATCGCTCACCCATTTGCGTACCGCCGGAATGCCGGGGTCGAGAACATAGCGTCCCGCCGACACACCAACCCATTCGGGATGCATTTTGTAAACGCTTGGCGGTGAATCATGTCCCGCATTATTCAGCGCTTTGCGTGTCGCGGGTTTGGTATCCGTCGAAATCCGGTACGGATTGAGCCATGCGTGGAGTTCGATGCCGCGCTTATGCGCCTCGGCAATAGCGAATTGCAGCGGGTCAAAGCCGGGGTCCTTGCCAAGCTTGCCAGTCAGATAGGACGACCACGGCAGATAGGACGAGACATAGAAGGCGTCAGCCGCTGGCGATACCTGAAAGATGACCGCATTGATCCCATGCTCGGACGCTTCGTCAAACAGGCGCACCAGCTCCTGTTTCTGCCGCTTGATGCGTTCGGCATCGCCCTCGATATTGGCGGAAGCTTTCGAGGGCCAGTCGAGGTTCAAGACAGTGGCAATCCAGCTTGCGTGAAACGCATCGCAATCAACAGGCATACATATTCCGTATCTTCAAGAACATACCCGGATGGGGTCAACTCGTCTGATGCCCGGTTGCGCTTTCGATGTCCACCCGGAAAAACACCGGCTCCAACGCGCGTTCCTTGCCTTCACGGCTTAAGGTCTTGGTATAGGCAGGCTCCCACCATGTCGCATCCGAAGACATCAATTTGGCAATTGCCGCCTTTTCTTCCGCATCCGCCAGCTCCCGAAAGCGCCCATGCACCACCACCGAACGCCACTCCGTGCGTGAGACGATGGCATCGAAAAGGATGCAGACGGCATTGTTGCGGCGCATGGCCTCGGTCTTCTGGCCTTCAGTGGTGAAGGAATAAAGCGAACCGCCACTGAAACGGAACCCCATCGGTACGATGACGGGGCGATTATCCAGAATATAGCTCAGCCGCCCGACATGCGTCTGCTGAATCATGTTTCTGACGTCGTATTCCGGCATTTCCTTGATGATCATGGCACAACCCCTGTCTTGGCCCCGAAAGAAACCTTGTTGCAGTTTGATCTTATAGTCTTGCGAGCGCCTTGACTGCGATCAATCAGCGCCTCTGCATATCAGATGAATAAATGTCCCTCGGCGATTTTGATTGCCGTACCACCGATGCGTGCACCTGAGAATTTTTGCTTGCTGACATCGATTTCAAGCCGAATGCGCGAGGGTCGTCCCATTTCCATGCCCTGCTCGATCCACCATTGCGAGCTTCCATCGACAGGCCGGTCATTCTGTCCGATCAGCCCGGAAAGGGCAGCAACCGCCGATCCCGTGGCCGGGTCTTCATAGACGCTGGAGCCGGTTGCAAACATGCGCGCGTGAAAATGGCTGTCAAAAAGGATCGTCTCGCGACAATAGACATAAATCGGCAAGGGCCGCTCATCCACATGCGGCAGGCTTTCCGTCACATAAACAGGATCGATCGCCACCTTGGCCGCCGAAATCAGATTATGCACCGGCACCAGAAGATAGGGGGTTCCGGCGCTCCACACTTCCGGCACGTGATTTTCAAACCCGATCTCGTGGGTGCCAAGACCGACAGCCGCCGCCGCTTCTTCTTTTTCCACCCGCACATCGAGTTTTTCCGGCAGGCGCGGCAGGTCGAATTCAGCGAATGCAGTGTTTTCACCCAGGATAACGCCGCAACGCACGACGCCCACTTTTTCTTCCAGCGTAACAAGCCGGTCGGCGTCCTCGCCCACCTTCTGCCGACGCGCTAACGATACGGCGGCACCCACCGTCGGGTGGCCCGCGAAAGGCAATTCATAATCGGGCGTGAAGATGCGCAAGGCGGCTTCATGGGCGACATTTTCAGGCGGCAAGACGAAAACCGTCTCGGACAGGTTGAACTCGCGCGCGATGGCCTGCATGCGCGCGTCATTCAGCCCATCGCAATCATGAACCACCGCCAGCGGATTTCCAGCGAGGGCCTTGTCGGCGAAAATGTCGAAAATTTCGTAGAAACGGCCGGAAATATCCGTGTTCCCCATTCTTCATTCTCCTCTCGACACACGCATCTGGCAATGGCTGGAATTCACAGCATGTCCCCACAGCGCATGAGCATAACGAATTTAGCGCCGCTGTCACCCATTGCTAAAATGCCAATCGGCAAAAGCACGCACATAAGATGGTGTCGCCTCATTCATTTCCCCCATGCCGGTCACAGGGATGATTTCGGCAAGTTCCGGCTCCGCCTGCGCCCGTACAAAGCGCTCGATCCTTTTCACCAGTTCTGACGACGAAATGTCATAGTAATGACGCCGGAAAAGCGCGATGCTGCGATTGGCGCTCACCAGCCAAAAGCCTTGTTCAGCACGCGCCGCATTGAGATCAAGGCCGGTTTCCTCAAGCACCTCGCGCCGCATATTGCCCTCATAATCGACCCGATCTTCAACAATATCGTGATCGTCGATAGAACCGGCCGGAAAATAGACGCGTCCACCAACCGCATTGAGCGCACTCATGCGCGCGGCAATCAGATGGCCTTCACGCGATACGATCACGCCAACGGCAAAAATATGCCAAGGCCGCACGACCTGACGATCCTTGCGCCAATACATCAAGGTCGCAAAACTCGTGCGCTGAAATGCAGCCTTCAAAATGCCATTTCGCATATCCGCTTGCGGCGCCAGAAACAGTTCCCCATCGAAAAGGGCCGGTTTTAGCGCCCTTTCCTGCGCCCAGTTGGCGTCAATCTCCGCCCTGTTTGACCGCGCATAGTCAAGCGGACCCGGAACGACACGTACATCGGCGAGATTGATAGCATGGATGGTATTTTCCTCGATATGCTGCACGGGCGCGATCCTGT
>JAATGD010000105.1 GCA_015654965.1 Hyphomicrobiales bacterium | reverse complement strand
TCATCAAGCGCGTCACGCGCGTCCGCAGTTTGCGTCATGAAGTCACGGTATTTCTTTAAAGCCTTATGTGGATTCTTTTCTCCACGGACACGAACCGCGCGCGCCTGCCATCCTGCGATCGGGTCGCCCCGTAATGGTATTGGATAGTTATCAGCGATCCACGTTACGAACTGCAAGACACTTCCCGTAAATCCCTTCTCTCGTCCGAATTTCTTACCTTCCTCGGTGAACGCGATGCGCCATGCGAATGTTTCAACGACGGCTCGATCGCGGGTGTATTGACGCGGCCCGCCGGTAGCGATCATGTCGATGGCAACATTTTGCTCCTCGATAACCTGATCCATATGATCAGCAAGCGCCGTAGCCATATACGTTGCCTCAAAGGAGAGAGAGCCGCTAAGCGTTGCGCAGGCTTTCTTGTAACTTTCGACGCCACCAGAAAAAAAGCGATCTGTCGTTAAGTACTTCCGCGATCTCTCTGGGAGCTGCATCCCGAGGCTGTAGCCAAACCAGGCCGGTCTATAACTACCCAGAATTTCGCAAGAGAGCTTGAAGTAAAACGGCACGATGGCTGGCAGAACAGCCTCATGCTGAACCCCGATATGATAAACCTCGTTTCGGAAGGAATGGAAAATGGCGATGCTCTCGCCGACATCGTCCGCCAGTGCTCCTATTTTCCTCGCAAATTTGACCTTGGCATCAAAGTGCTGTCCCAAGGCGGATGCGAGGGCAACCGCATGCAAGTAAGGCTCATTGCGATAAAGGAAGTCTGATCTTTCGCTCTGTTTATCTTTTGCCAATTGGTGCAGAGTGATTTCAACAACATTATCTAATAGCATAAGGCCAAAGCGAGCATTGTTGGCATCGCCCTTGGCTATATGCTCAAGCGCCAAATCGACTTGCTCGATATTGTTAGCCAGGAATCGCAACATGGCTACACAAAGCTATTAACGGATAAATATAATTCAGTTTTTACAGACACGGCGTGCATCCGAGTTTAGGTGTATTTGCGATAGTCGGAGCTAACGTGCGTGTCAGTAACATACTTCAGTACTTCGCCAACTCTACGCGCTGCCACGATTGGAATCGGTAATTTCTGATTCATCTGCGTAGAGTTCCAGTTTATTTTCGTAAGAGACAACACCTCTTTGGCAATTTCCGCGATCGTGCTGTCACTGCTTTCATGAGGGCACAAAAGGAGTGGTTTAGGATCATAAAGACCAGGGTAGGTTCCGTAGTACGGAATGCTGCCGTTTGTATAAAGCAGACCCTTACCATCCAATTCGACAAACGTACCGCGCATTACTGGATAATTACCGTCTCTAAATACCTTTACGGTCGATGACTCCTGTATCCAGACAAGATCGCGCATTTCGGTACCAGCCTCATCTAAGGCTTCGACAATTCCTTTTGCTTCTTCGTCCCTGAATTTTGAAGTTTTCATGACTATAACGCGCGCCGGATAATTTCTGTGATGGCCTTTGTAAGCCACCAACGCTTCGGCTATCAGCACGCGGGCGTCATCTTCGGTCATGTAGGGATGGCGGCCACGGCTTTCAGTTTGAGCCCGCTTTCCTTTCAATATGAAGCCGCGCCCACGCTCGTCGAACATTTGAGCAGCACTTGTAAAAAGCTGCTGACCTCCTGCTTCGCGATAGAAGCTCACGCCGATGTAGCACGCGGAATATTCCCCTTCCTTCGGCATTCGACGCCAAGGGATGCGACCTGATCCTTTATAATAAAGGGTCGTCATAAGGTTCCACGTGCGGTCGGCTTGATCCTGGATCTTCCGTTCACTAGCCTGCTTTATTTTTCTGGGAACAGAGACTTTTTCATCCAAGACATCTTCCCAGACGATCTGGATTGGAAAACTCAACTTCATCGCTTTGGCTTTGAGCATGCCTCTGAAATTAGGAGCTTCCGATCCGCCGCTGTCTTCCGCCTCTGGTTGTCCCTCAGTATCTGGCCTGACATTGACGACACGTTCAAGGAGGCCGATCGGCATCGCTATGATTGCCACCTGCGGTTTGCCGCTACCTTCTTCGATGGTTTGCAAAAGGCCCATGATCTCATCGACGGCCATTTCGATCGCTTTGGCGTCGTTTGGCTCCTTCTTGATCTTGTCGAGGCGTGCCTGGGTCAAGGCTGCTGCGGCGTCGTCAGCTATCTCAAACTTGCAGCGAAATGGGTTTTGGTTTCCAAGGCCGGGAAAGTCGGGATGCATGTTCGGATGTTTCTCGCCCCTTCCGGCGAAACCAGTTCCAGCCTCTTTGAAGAATCGTCGAGTATCTTCGACAGTCTTTGCATTGCCGACGACTGCAACCTTGATGGTGTCTCCAAGTGGCGTTTGAAGCGGTCCCGCTTCAAACAGACCAAGCCGGGGATCTGGATGGCGATGCTTGCCGCCAAATTCCAGATCGGGTTCTGGAAAAATTTCAGAGGTGAACTTCATGCTGACCGCCTCAGCAGGTCGAGAGTGTCAGTCCCATCTGTTTCTTCAACCTTCTTCGGTGAACCCCAGACATCTTCGGGAACACGAGTGGAAAGTGTCACGGTCGGCGGCTCGCCGAATACCAGCCGGGGATCAGTGTTGGTCGGCGCAAATAAATCGTGTGCTGCACGATCAAATGCGGTCAGGCAGCGATGCCACATAATAACCTGGCCTCGCAGCGACGCGCTTTTATCCATCCTTTTCTTGCCTGCCAGAAGCGCGGCTGGGTAGCTATGCGGAATGAAGCCGTTTGTCGTGAAAAAGTAGGTGGGATTAATAACGAGGAACCACTGATCGTGCAGGTTCTCGAACCTCGGCTCGAAAGCATGATGCCGAACAAAATCAACCCGTGACGGATCGGTCTTGTTTTTGATGACGTTTACAACGTCTGCTTCTGTCCGCTTTTTTGAGGCGTCGTATGTGTAAGTACGCGATTGATTCTCAGCTTCCGCTTTGAAATAGAAAATCTTGCGGTCTTTGTTCCAGGCCAAGTCGGCCCGTACTTGATGACTGAGCGTCTGCCGCAATAGAAATGCAAAGTTATAGCGTTCCTGAATGTCATCGTGAAATGCAAGGTAACTTGTCTCCACGGCCTCAACCTGGTCAAGATCGACAACCTCACGGC
>JAATGD010000299.1 GCA_015654965.1 Hyphomicrobiales bacterium | reverse complement strand
GGAATACATCTGGATGAAGCGGCGATAGCTGTCATAGGCGAAACGCGCATCCCCCGCCTCCCGCGCAATGGCCTCGACCGTCTCGTCGTTGAGGCCGAGATTTAAGACCGTATCCATCATGCCGGGCATGGAGGCGCGCGCGCCAGAACGCACCGAGACCAAAAGCGGCTTTTGCGCGTCGCCAAAGGCGCGGCCCGTCAGTTGCGCCACATGTTCAAGGGCGGATGCGACCTGCGCTTCGAGTTCCGTCGGGTAGGAACGATCATGATCGTAATAATAGGTGCAGACTTCAGTGGGGATGGTAAAGCCGGGCGGTACCGGCAGCCCGAGGCTGCTCATCTCGGCGAGATTAGCGCCCTTGCCGCCAAGAAGGTTACGGTCGCTGGCCGCCCCTTCCGCCTTGCCATCACCGAATTTGTACACCCATTTTGCCATTACGGCCTCCCGAAAGAGAATCTGTCCCATTTATCTGATCATATCATGACCTTTTTTGTGCTTATGCGATCACAAGCACCGCTGCCAATCAAAAAACATAAGCGAAAGCAATAGAATCGATTAGATCGGTGAGAGATGCGCTAAAGCGCGTCGCGCTTTAACTATTTGTTTTTGCGCATGTCGTTGACGGAAAACCGGTTCCCACTTTTCCGCGACATGTACCAATGCTTGACTCTTTTACGGGCTTGCAGCAATATTAGAACATATCATGAACATAAAAACCACTCATTGAGGAGAGAGCGATGCGCATCACGGGCAAGCTCGATTATCTGGAAATGCCGGCCATGAACGGCTCACTTGACGCGACCAAAAGCTTCTATGCCCGCGCTTTTGGATGGACATTTACCGATTATGGACCGGCCTATTCAGCCTTCAGTGAAGGTCTGGACGGCGGTTTTGATGCCGATCCGCAGGCTGCGACAAAACCGCTGCCGGTGCTTTACGCAAGCCGTCTGGAAACGGCACTTGATGCCGTCACCGATGCAGGTGGCACCATTACCAAGCCAATCTTTGCCTTTCCCGGCGGACGGCGGTTTCACTTCACCGATCCGGCAGGCAATGAACTGGCGGTATGGAGCGAAAAGTGATCAGGTCGTTCCCTGACCGAAATTTTCGTAAATATCATCACGTGTCTGCGGCACGGCGGAAATACCGCGCCGGCGCTTGGAGGCCAGCGTCTGGTTGATCTGCACGGTGCCGCGCTCGAAAGCCAGAGCGCAGCCCGCAAGATAGAGGAGCCACAGCCGCGCCTTGGGATAGCCGACTTCCGCCACCGCCTTATCGAAATTGGCGTTGAGCCTTTCACACCAAAGCCTGCATGTGCGGCCATAATGCTCGCGCAGGTTCTCGACATCATGCACCTCGAAACCATGGCCTTCGAGGTTTTCAATGCTCATGCCGAGATGATCGAGTTCCCCACCGGGGAAGATATATTTCACCAGCGCCAGATGTTCAGCGCTCTTGCGGCGGAACGCCTTCTTGTTGCGTTTCATGCGCCGGGTGATCGCATGATGCATATAAAGCCCGCCGGGGCGCAGCAGCCGGTTCACGGCGCTAAAATATTCGTCGTAATGCTCAATGCCGACATGCTCGAACATGCCGATAGAGGTGATCTTGTCGAACTCGCCTTCCAGTTCCGCATAGGATTTGACGTGGATGGTGATGCGGTCTTCGAGACCTGCCGCCTTGATCCGCTCACGCGCAAGGGCGCTCTGCGCTTCCGACAGTGACACCCCCGTTCCAATCACGCCATAATGCTTCGCCGCATAAATGAGCATCGCACCCCAGCCGCAGCCAATATCCAGCAGCCGATCACCAGGTTTAAGGCGCAACTTGCGGCAGATGAGTTCGAGCTTGTCTTCCTGCGCCTTGTCGATGCTGTTGGCCCAGTCGGTGAAATAACCGCAGGTATAGACCATGCGTTCATCCAGAAAGAGCCGGTAGAAATCATTCGACACATCATAGTGATGGGTGATCGCTTCCTTGCTCGATCCGCTGACAAAGGGCGTTTTTCCCTCCATATCCGCGTTGTTTTCGGCTTTTCCGGCAAAAAACAGCGCGGGGAAATCCTTCAACAATTGCCATTTCGGCAATTCCTTCAGCCTCTGCTTGACGCTGCCGTCGGTCTTTGCCCCGGCCAGATCAAGGATGGTGCCATTTTCAATATCGATACGGCCCGATGTCCATATATCGATGAGCGAATCGTAATTGGGCCGGAGCATGAGCTGGCGGACAATCGACGGGTCCTTGATGACCAGACATGGACCGCCAAATGAGCCGATGCGCGTGCCATCCCACAGCGCAATATCGAATTGCGGGCGCAGGGTTTCAATCACTGTCCTGATGACACGGACCGACCTCGATTGAGCAGCCATTACCATCTCCATTCATCCTGAAATTATAGAAGGGATCAACTCGCCTCGCGCAGGCGTTCGGCGGTTTGCAGATCGACCGAAACGAGCTGGCTGACGCCCTGCTCGCCCATGGTGACGCCAAACAGGCGGTTCATGCGGGCCATGGTAATCGGGTTATGGGTGATGACCACGAAACGGGTTTCAGTCGAAGCGGCCATTTCATCCATGAGGTTACAATAGCGCTCGACATTATGGTCATCGAGCGGCGCATCCACCTCGTCGAGCACGCAGATCGGGGCCGGATTGGTCAGGAAGACCGCGAAAATCAGCGCCATGGCGGTCAATGCCTGCTCTCCACCCGACAAAAGCGTCATGGTCTGCGGCTTCTTGCCCGGAGGACGCGCCAGAATTTCAAGACCCGCATCCAGCGGATCATCGCTTTCAATCAATTGCAGTTCCGCCGTGCCGCCGCCGAACAGATGCGTGAACAGACGCTGGAACTGCGTGTTCACCACATCGAAAGCCGCAAGCAGCCGCTCGCGGCCTTCGCGGTTGAGGCTCTGGATCGCCTGGCGCAATTTCTTGATCGCCTCGATCACATCCTCGCGCTCCGACACGATGGCATCAAGACGCGTGGACAATTCCTGGCTTTCTTCCTCGGCGCGCAGATTGACCGCGCCCAGCCGCTCGCGCTCGATTTTCAGCCGGTCCAACTGGCGTTCAAGATGCTCTGCATCCGGCAGTTTTTCATCCGGTTTGAAACCCGTATGGCGGATAGCCTCATGCGGCGCGCAATTAAGCGCCTCGACAATGCGCGCTTCCGCATCCTTGCGTCTTTCTTCAGCGGCATTCAGCCGTTCCTCGGCGCGCGCACGCTGCTCACGGCTTGAAGCCAGTTGCTGGATGGCCAATGTCGCAACCTTATCGAGTTCGGCCTGTGCGCTTTCAGCCGTGGCCAAATGATCTGCCGCCTCCTTGCGCCGCGCATCGGCTTCGGACAATTCGTTCAAAAGAGCACGGCGGCGCGCTTCGATTTCTTCGGGCGCTTCGGCAAGATTTTCCGCCTCATCCGCCGTTTCCGCACGGCGGTCATTGAGCGCCGCAATCTGCCGCTCCGCATTGTCAGCGCGCGAAACCCAGTTGCGCCGCTCAAGTACAATCATTTCAAGGCGACGCTTTCGCGCATCCGCCTCGCGCCGCAAGCCTTCATAAGCGGCACGCGCTTCAGCCAAGGCCGTGCGATCCGACAGGACTTCATTGGTCAAGACCGATAGACGCGCCGCAATGGCGTCCAGATCGGGCATTTCACCCAATCGATCTTCGGCCTCAGTCAGCCTGATCTGCGCTTCCTCTAAATTTTCTTGCAAGCGTGCTTTGGCTTCATCAAGGCTTGAACGGCGGGTCGCCAGTTCACCTGCCGCACGTTCCGCAACGGCCAGCGCCTCGCGCGCCTCATCGAGCCTGCGCTGGTTGGCGCGCCATTGATCGCGCGCCGTGCGCTCATGCTCGACCGCCTCGCGCACGTTACTTTCCGCGCGTTGAACGGCAGTTTCCGCGTCTTGGAGCCTCTTGCGGGCGGAAATGCGCTCCTGCTCAAGTTCCGTGAGGCGGTTTTTCTGCGCAAGCCTTTGCGCGGCAGGTGTGGGCGCGTCGGCACTTGCGGTATAGCCATCCCAGCGCCACAGCGCTCCCGCCTTGCTCACCAGTCTCTGACCGGGGCGCAATTGCCCCTGTAGCCGCTTGCCCTCGCTCTCGCTCACCACGCCGACCTGTGCCAGCCTGCGGCGCAATTGCTGCGGTCCTTCGACCAAACGGTCGAGCGGCGTCACCCCTTCCGGCAATGCGGGGTCGCCTTGCAAGGCGGGATTATAGGCCCAGAACACCGGCGCATTCTCGTCACTTGCCGCATCGAGATCTTCACCAAGGGCCGCGCCAAGCGCCACTTCATAACCTTTTTCGACGCGCAATTCCTCGACCACAGGCGGAAATTGCTGCGCCTCACCTGCATTGAGAATACGCGCCAAGGTCTGCGCTTCCGTCTCGATGCGGTTTAATTCGGTCCGTGCCTCGCTCAAGGGCTCACGGCTCGCCGCCTCCGTCTGGCGTGCATGGGCTACCAGTTCTTCTGCGCCAATCACCGCTTCCTCGGAGGCCGCCAGCGCGTCCGACGCCGCTTCGACCGCAATGCGCTTTTCCGCCGGATCAAAAAGCCCGCCGATCTGCTCAGTAACGGCTGCGATATCGCGCTCGACTGTCTCCATCTGCACGGTGAGACGATCACGGCGGGTTTGCGTTTCCTGCAATGCGCGCTCGATTTGCGTGCGTTCGGCCGTGGCCTCGGCGCGTTCCGCCGTCACCCGCGCCAGTGCATTCTCGCTATCCGTCAACCGGATTTCCGCTTCCTCGAACAGCGCGTGCAATTCCTCGTCGCGTTCTCCCGAAGCCTCGCTTGAGGCG
Source organism: Hyphomicrobiales bacterium (assembly GCA_015654965.1). Lineage (GTDB taxonomy): Bacteria > Pseudomonadota > Alphaproteobacteria > Rhizobiales > Rhizobiaceae > Brucella. The sequence continues at coordinate 935 of JAATGD010000299.1, read as the reverse complement.
ATCAGTTCCTGTTCTTCATCGCTCAATCGTTGCAGAATATCGGCGTTTTCGCGCAGCATATCTTCTTCACGCGCAATATCGGCGGTCAGCTGCTCAAGCCGCTTCATGAGTTCAGCACGCCGCTGGCGGATGCGCGCATCTTCATCATCAAGCTGGGTGCGGGCGATCGACAGGCGTTGAAGCGCTGCTGCGGCCTTGGCCTCGACTTCGCGCAATTCCGGCAGGCGATGCGCGCCAACTGCCTGTTCACGCGCCGCATTCATCTGCGCCTGCGCCATATCGCCGACAACAGCCGTTGCCTGCGCAAGCGCGCTCTGCCCTTCCGCTTCATGTGATTTGGCCTGCACCCAGCGCAGATGCAAAAGGGCTGCCTCGGCGCTGCGTATATCGGCAGACAGGCCCTTGAAGCGATTGGCTTGGCGCGCCTGACGTTTCAGGCTTTCGATCTGGCTGCCCAGTTCCCCCACCACATCTTCGAGCCGTTCGAGATTGGTTTCAGCGGCGCGCAAACGCAATTCCGCCTCGTGACGGCGGGTATGCAGGCCCGAAATACCGGCCGCTTCTTCCAGAAGCGCGCGCCGCGCCTGCGGTTTTGCCTGTATCAACTCGCCAATACGCCCCTGCCCAACCATGGAGGGAGAGCGCGCACCCGTGGACTGGTCGGCGAAGAGAAGCTGCACATCCTTGGCACGCGCTTCCTTGCCGTTGATGCGATAGACGGAACCAGCCTCACGCTCGATACGGCGGGAAACCTGCAATTCGTCCTGATCATTGTAGCTGGCGGGTGCAGTGCGGTCGGAATTGTCGAGGAAAAGCGTCACTTGCGCCATATTGCGCGCGGGGCGCGTGGCAGAGCCGGAAAAGATCACGTCATCCATGCCCGAAGCGCGCATGTTCTTGTATGAGTTTTCACCCATCACCCAGCGCAGGGCTTC
>JAATGD010000214.1 GCA_015654965.1 Hyphomicrobiales bacterium | reverse complement strand
GCATCTGGCGCAATTGTATCGTTATTTTTCGGTAACGAATGCAAAGTTCGCCATTCTGACGAATGGACGTACATTTCACTTTCATAGTGATTTAGCTGCACCCAACAAACTGGATGAGCGTCCATTTTTGACGTTTGATCTTTCCGATCTTCAGGGGCAGATGATTGGTGAGCTGAAGAAATTTGCAAAATCTGAGTTTAATGTTGATGGCATTCTCCAATCGGCACATCGCTTGAAGTACACCTCGGCGATCAAGAAAGAGATTGCTCAAGTCATGGAAGAGCCTCCGGAGGAGTTTGTACGGATGGTTACATCCGGACTTTACTCCGGACGGTTTACAGCTCAGGTAAAAGAACAATTCACTCCAATGGTAAAGGCAGCTTTCCGTGAGATTGTAAGGGAATCTGTTCAATCACGTTTGTCCAACGCTTTAGCTGAAACGCAGGTATCGGAACTTGCTGTTGAGGATGATTCAGAAGAGGAAATCATCACAACAGAAGAAGAGATGGAGGGCTTCATGGTCATCCGGGCAATTGTGAGAGATACACTCAAACCCGCTCGAGTCGTGATGCGTGATCAAAAAAGCTATTGTGGTGTTCTTGTTGATAACAATAACAGAAAGCCATTGGTCCGCCTTTGGTTTAATCGGAATGTTAAATACGTAGGCCTTTTCGACGGCGAGAAGGAAGAGAAGGTCAAGATTGATAGTCTTGATGAAATTTATGACTTGGCCGATCGTATCCGTTCGACAGCCAGAAGTTATTTAGAGGCCTGATATTTGGTCGACTTTCGAAGCGGCGGTTACATTACCGCCGCTTCATCCTCGTCTGCGGTGACGAGGCGTGTCGCGCGCCATTCCGTTAGCTTGGAGTTGATGGCATCCATTACAAAAAACCGTGCCGAATCCTTGTCATAGCCATCATCACGCAGGACGTCATAATCAGTATGCATGTGGCGAATATGAGCTACGGTCGCAAGCCATACGGCGATTGACGGTGGAAGCATTTTCATATGCGGCGCAAGGGCAGCTGCGCGAATTGGTTCTGAATCGGAATAGGGGACTGCAGGAAGCAAAAGTGTCAAAGATTTTGCGATTGCCTTCTGGCGCACAGTGCCTGCACTCATTGCTGTCTTCCTTTCACGTTACCGTATCCGCCGAAGAATCAAAATCAGTTCCCGAAAGGCGACGCGTAGTCCAATATGTTAGGGCGCTCGAAGCAAGATTCGCAATAATCATAACCCTGTTGTTCTCTAGCTCAAATGACTTCCCAAAAGGGAGGTATGGTTTTGCTGTGCATTGCATCGCGAAAATTCCTTGCACCTAATCCTCGCTTCATATAAACATATCTTTATATCTTTAGAAGCGTATGGAGATTGCGAATTGCGCTTGCAGCTCGATCAGATGGTGGATGTGTTAAAAGCAGTGGCAGAGCCAAGCCGCTTGCGCATCCTTGCGCTTCTTTCCAAGGGTGATCTCACCGTTTCAGACCTGACCACAATATTGGGTCAGTCGCAGCCGCGTGTTTCGCGCCATCTCAAGCTGCTGGGTGAAGCTGATCTTATTGATCGCTATCAGGAAGGCGCCTGGGCTTAGTTCCGGCTTTCCGATAATGCGCTGTGCGGGGAAGTCGCGCGCAATCTGCTGTTGCGGCTTGACGCAGCCGATCCGTTGATCGAACGCGACATGGAGCGGCTATCACAGGTTAAATCCAGCCGTCAGGAAAAGGCAGCGGCTTATTTCAGTGCCAATGCTGGTAGCTGGGATGAGATCCGCAAGCTGCATGTTCCAGAAAACGCAGTGGAAGTCGCTCTCAAAGGCATTATTGGCGATAAACATTTTCAGGCTATGCTCGATGTTGGTACGGGCACGGGGCGTCTGCTGGAACTGTTTTCGCCGCTTTATGTGCGTGGATTGGGCATTGATATAAATCGCGACATGCTTTCGGTGGCGCGCGCCAATCTCGATCTGGCATCGGTTGGCAACGCACAGGTTCGGCAGGGCGACGTCTATGCGCTGCCTGTTGAACGTGAGAGTTTCGATCTGGTGACGATTCATCAGGTGCTGCATTTTCTTGATGATCCGCTTTCGGCTATTCGTGAGGCGGCGCGAGCGCTTCGCCCCGGCGGACGTTTGCTGATTGTTGATTTTGCACCGCACAGGCTCGAGTTCTTGCGCGAAGAACATGCACATCTCAGGCTCGGCTTTAGCGATGAGCAGATGCTGGGATGGATGAAAGATGCAGGGCTTGAACCTGCCAGGACGACAGAATTGGGGCCAAAGGCGGCAAATGGTGACGACGGATTGACGGTCAAGCTGTGGCTTGGCAGCGATCCGCGCGTGCTGGTTGCTGACCCGGCGCCGCGACATGCAAGCATAACGGAGACAGTTTAATGGGCTTTTACGGTCTTTCCCGCCGATCGGATATCGGCCAGACCACCCGCGTATCGTTTGAATTTTTTCCGCCCAAGACGGAAGAAATGGAACAGCGCCTGTGGGAAACCGTGACGCGTCTTGCGCCGTTGAAGCCGAAATTTGTTTCTGTAACCTATGGTGCGGGCGGTTCAACACGGGAACGCACGGTTCGCACCGTGGCGCGTATTCTGAAAGAAACTGACGTCGATGCGGCGGCACATCTTACATGCGTGGATGCGACGAAAGAAGAAGTCGACGAGGTTGTGCGTGAATTTGCAGCGCTTGGTGTAAAACGCTTTGTGGCGTTGCGTGGAGATCCTGCAGCCGGTATCGGCCAGAAATATGTCTCGACGCCCGGTGGATATCAGAGCAGCGCTGAACTGGTGGCAGGATTGCGCCAGATCGATGATTTCGACATTTCGGTTTCCGCTTATCCAGAAAAGCACCCTGAAAGCCCGGACTTTGCGACCGACATTGATATGCTCAAGCGCAAGGTTGATAATGGCGCAACGCGTGCCATTACGCAGTTCTTCTTCGATAACGAGCTTTTCGAGCGCTATGTAGAGCGTGTGCGCCGTGCTGGCATTTATATTCCAATCGTGCCGGGCGTGTTGCCAATTCATAATTTCAAGCAGGTGAAAAACTTCTGCGCGCGGTCGGCCACACATATTCCGGCCTGGCTTGCTGAACGCTTTGAGGGACTGGATAACGATCCGCAGACACATCAGCTCGTTGCCGCTGCCATTGCTGCCGAGCAGGTGATGGATTTGATTGAGCGCGGCGTGCAGGATTTCCATTTCTACACGATGAACAGAGCCGATCTGCCGTTTGCAATCTGCCATATTATTGGTATTCGGCCCAAGACCGAGGTTGAACTGGCAGTCGCCTGAATTAAAAAAGCCCGGTTTGAAAACCGGGCTTTTTATTAAGTAGAACGGATCGGCCTATCCTCAAGAACCGATGCCGCCATAATGGCTTGGCTATCCCTATTCAGGGAATAACGCCTGCTATCAACGCTGCAACAAATGCGAATGCTGCACAGATCATGAGGACATTCAGAGATCGCGTAAGT
>JAATGD010000212.1 GCA_015654965.1 Hyphomicrobiales bacterium | reverse complement strand
GAGTGCAAGCTGGGTTGCAGTGAGTGCCACGGCGCGCGAAGGATCGAAATCGAAATGCAGACTTTGATAGATCGCGACTTCCAGCGTTGTCGCCCGTGGCCCGCCGCCCAGTGTCAGGACAATGGTGAAACTCGTCACGCAGAGCATGAAAATGAGGCCCATCATGCCCGGCAGGCTGCGCCGGATGACCGGCCATTCGATGAGGCGAAAGCGGGCGCGGCTATCCATCCCCAGTTGCGCCGATAATTTCCAGTAGTCAGCGGGAATGGATTCGTAAGCGGCAAGAATGAAGCGTACCGCCAAAGGCATGTTGAAAAACACATGGGCGATGAGAATGCCCGACAGGCCGTAAATATCGGGCTGCAAGGAATATCCGGCTGTTTCAAAAACAGAAGCAAGAAGGCCGTTGCGTCCATATATGCTGGTGATGCCAAGTACGGCGACCAGTGCGGGCAGGGCGAGGGGCAGGGCAAACAGGCGCAGGATGAAAGCCCGTCCGGGGAAATGCGCCTGAGAATGCAAGGCGCGGGCAACAGGAATGGCGAAGGCAACCGAAAGCAGGCTTGAAGCAATGGCCTGCAAAATCGTGAAACGGGTGATACGCCACAAATAGGCGTCAAAATTTGTTGCAGCCGCAAAGCCGCTGCCTCCCCCCTCCAGCGCCAATGCCAGCAACGCGCCACCGGCAAGCACGACGAGAAAGCCGAGCGCCAGCATCCCGATGAGGGGTTTTATTGGAGGGAAGCGCTTCAATTGCGTCTCGCCGCGATTGCCATCATCGGCTGGTTGCCGCAAGCCATTCGTCGATCCACGCCTTTCGGTATTTTGCCACCTCATCGGAAGGGATCAGCAAGGTCTTGTCCGGTTTTGGCAAGGCATCGAAAGCCGCAGGCAGAGGTGCCGAGATTTTGCCTGCCGGGAACATCCAGTTGGTTTCGGGGATGGCATCCTGAAAACCGGGACCGGTCATGAAGGACAGGAATTTCTGCGCCAACGGGTTCTTTGCCCCCGTCGTGGTCTGGGCTGCCAGTTCCACCTGAAGATACTGACCTTCCGGGAAGACCAGCGCCTTATAGCGATCCGTCTTCTCGGCTATGACGTGATAGGCGGGGGAGGTCGTGTAGGACAGTACCATCGGCGCTTCACCCTTGGTGAAAAGCCCGTAGGCTTCCGACCAGCCGGGAGTTACGGTAAGAATGCGCTTGCTCAACTTCTGCCATGCCACTTCCGCCTGATCGCCATAGACGGATTTCATCCACAACAGCATGCCAAGCCCTGGGGTCGATGTGCGCGGGTCTTGCAGGATGATCTTTTGTGACGGGTCGCCTTCCACCAATTCCTTGAGGCTTGTGGGTGGTTGGTTGAGTTTCCGGGAATCATAAATCACGGCGAAATAGCCGTAATCATAAGGAACGAATATATCGTCCTTGAAGCCGCCGGGAACATCGACATTGCCAAGATCAATGTTGCTTGGGGCGAAAAACCCGGATGCGCGGGCTTCTGTGGTCAGGTTCGTATCAAGCCCCAGCACGATATCGGCAATGGTGTTGTTGCCTTCGAGTTTGAGGCGGTTGAGAAGCGCTACGCCATCGGCTGATGCGATCCATTCGACCTTGCAATCGCATTCCTTCTCGAAATTCTGGGTCACCTTGGGACCAGGACCCCATTCGGAGATAAAGCTGTCATAGGTGTAGATGGTCAGCGTGTCTTTTGCCTCGGCGGTGGAGACAAGGCCAACGGTTGCGGAAAACGACAGGGCGAGTAGAGAAAAAAGCCGCATAAAATGTCCTTTCATCATATCTGAAAGGAAAAGCGCCGCTCCAGTGTCACAGGCCGCTCTCGAAAAATCATTCTTTCAAGAGCGTGCCGCACATGCAGCATCTAATCCCTCCGCCGGTGCAAACCGGATCAGGTTCAGCGGGTTGATCGGTTGACGATCTCTCAGCCGCCCGCCGTTGCGGATGGCACCCCGTTAGAGTGGCTGCAACATACTGGCTTCACAACGCAAGAGCAAGAGCGGCAAATGCGGACGACTTGGGCTTTCGATGTTGATTTTCTCATGTTATGAGCAGCTTATGAGCACATTCGTCATTCTCCTTGGCGGCGATCTCGTCGTCACCGAACGCTTGCTGCAACAAATTGCGGGCGCACATATTCTCGCGGCCGATAGCGGTATCCGTCATGCCGTAGCGCTTGGCGTCGAGCCGGAATTATGGCTTGGCGATTTTGATTCAACATCCAAAACCTTGCGTGAGCGCTATGCGCATATTCCGCAAAAGACGTTTCCGTCCGCCAAGGACATGACGGATGGCGAACTCGCCTGCGAGGAAGCTTTTGCACGTGGTGCGACCAAGGTCATTTTGTGTGGTGCTTTTGGCGGTGAACGCAGCGACCATATGCTTTTGCATTTTACGATGGCGACTGCGCAGGCGGCAAAGGGGCGCAACATATTTCTCACCAGCGGAACGCAAGAAGCATGGCCGCTTTTGCCCGGCACGCATGATTACGACTTGCCAGCCGACACGCTTTTCAGCGTGGTCAATTTCACGCCGCTTGAAGGCTTGACGATCACAAATGCCAGATGGCCGTTAGATAATGTGACCCTTCCTTTCGGTTCATCCTGGACGATATCAAACATAGCCTATGGAACACTTCATATTGTTGTGCGTTCTGGTTTGGCGCTACTCGTGGTAAACCTTGATCCGCGCCTCACAATGGATGCATTGGACCCTTAGTTCCTGAAAGTGCTTGACGCGTGCGGTTGAAACGTATTGTAAATGTGCTAAACGGGTCATCTGCTTTACGCCGAATTTGGGGACGCAAAGCCGGTGTTTCTCTAACTCTGACAGGAGATTGTCTCATGAAGTCACGTCTTACCATGATCGCAATTGCCGGCATGCTCGCGTTCTCGACAGCAGCATGCACGACCAATGAACAGCGCACGGCTGGTTATGGTGTCGGCGGTGCGGCGCTCGGCGCGCTTGCCGGTGGCGCAATCGGCGGCAATGGTCGCGGCGCTCTCGCCGGTGCAGCGATCGGTGGTGTTGCCGGTACGTTGCTTGGTGCAGCCCAGACCCGTAATGGCGTCCAACATTGCCGTTACCGCGACAATTACGGCCGTGTTTACGAGGCACCTTGCCAGTAAGCCAAGCGGTCAGCTTGATCATGAAGAACAGGTCGGGGAAACCCGGCCTGTTCTTTTTTGCGCTTTGTTGTGGATCCATTTGACAGAATGGCTTTTGTCGCCGACAAGCAGGACGAAATTTCAATTCCGTTAGAGCGCGTTTCGATCTGATTGAATCAGTTCGGCGCTCTAAACATTTATTTTAACGCGCATCTTTTCCGAAAACCGTTTCACACTTTTCGGGATGCGCTCTAGTTGAAGAGAACTATGGCTCCACCGCTTCTTCGCCTTGACCAGATACAGCTAACCTTTGGCGGCACGCCGCTTCTGGAGGACGCGAACCTTTCAGTGAGCGAGGGCGACCGGATTGCGCTGGTTGGACGCAATGGTTCGGGCAAGTCCACCTTGCTGAAAATTGCCGCGGGCATGGTCGAACCGACATCGGGCGAAACGTTCCGCCATCCGGGTGCTACCGTGCGCTATCTGCCGCAGGTGCCGGATATGGAAGGCTTTGCCACTGTACGCGCCTATGTCGAGGCGGGGCTTGGACCGGCGGACGATCCGCATCGGGTAACCTATCTGATGGAACATCTCGGGCTGACGGGTGAGGAAAAGCCGGAGCATCTTTCGGGTGGCGAGGCGCGTCGTGCAGCGCTTGCGCGGGTGATCGCGCCACAGCCGGATGTGCTTCTGCTGGACGAGCCGACCAACCATCTCGATTTGACGACCATCGAATGGCTTGAAGGCGAGTTGCGCCAGATCCGCTCGGCGCTTGTGGTGATCTCGCATGACCGGCGCTTTCTGGAAAATGTCAGTCGTGCCACGGTCTGGCTTGATCGCGGACTGACCCGTCGCATCGAGCAGGGTTTTGGTTATTTCGAGGAATGGCGCGACAAGATTCTGGAAGAAGAAGAGCGCGATCACCACAAGCTCGGACGCCAGATTGCACGCGAAGAACACTGGCTCAGATATGGTGTGACGGCACGGCGCAAACGCAACATGCGCCGCCTTGGTGAATTGCACTCGATGCGTTCCGAATTTCGCAATCATCGTAAGGCGCAGGGAACTGCCGTATTGGCTGCAAGTGACGCCAAGGAATCCGGTAAGCTGGTGATCGAAGCCAAAGGGCTGAACAAGGCCTATAGCGAGCGCGATCTGGTCATGGATTTTTCCATCCGTGTGCAGCGCGGTGACCGGATCGGTCTGGTTGGCCCCAATGGGGCAGGTAAGACTACGTTGCTTTCGTTGTTGACCGGCAAGCTTGCGCCCGATTCTGGCGCATTGCGGCTGGGCGTCAATCTGGAAATGGCCGAACTCGACCAGAAGCGCGAAGACCTCAATCTTGACGATACGCTAGGGCATTACCTGACTGATGGGCGCGGCGAGAGCCTGATCGTCAATGGCGAGCAGCGCCATGTCGCCTCCTATATGAAGGATTTTCTGTTTCAGCCGGAACAGATGCGTACGCCCATTCGTGAACTTTCGGGTGGCGAGCGCGCACGCCTTATGCTGGCGCGGGTGTTGGCGCGCCCGGCGAATCTTTTGATCCTTGATGAGCCAACCAACGATCTCGATATGGAGACGCTCGATCTGTTGCAGGAACTGGTGGCGGGTTTTCCCGGCACGGTCATTCTGGTCAGCCATGACCGCGATTTTCTCGACCGTACCGTGACCTCGGTAATCGCACCCGAAGGCGATGGAAAATGGCTCGAATATGCCGGTGGCTATGCCGATATGATGGCGCAGCGCAAGGAGCAGGCGCTCAATCGTCGTGCCGTCAAGGCGGCGGGCGGTAGTCAGGAACAGGTTTCGGGTGTCGATGCAGCGCCGCCAAAGCGGGAGGAAAAGCGCAAGCTTTCATATAAGCAGAAATTTGCGCTGGAAACCTTGCCTGCCAAGATGGGGGCGCTTGCCAAGGAAATCGAAGTTCTGGAAGGCAAGCTTGCCGATCCCCAACTCTACGTCAAGGATCCGGGGCTTTTTGCCAAGACGGCCGATCTTCTGGAAAAAAAGCGTAACGAGAATGCAGCAATGGAAGAAGAATGGCTGGAACTGGAAATGCTGCGCGAGGAAATCGAAGGGTAACATTACCCTTCGATCAACAGTTTCAGGCGCTGGCCTTGTTGAGCCGTGCGATGGCGTCGTCGCTCAATTTCAACTGGCTGGCTGCGATCAATTCGCCCAGTTGCGTCAGCCGCGTGGCGCTGGCAATCGGTGCCGTGATTGCTGGTTGTGCGATAAGCCATGCAATCGCTACCTGCGCAGGTTGCGCCGAAACTTCTTTGGCCACTTCATCCAATGCTTTGACGATTTTAAAACCGCGCTCGGTGAGATATTTCTCAACCGTGCTGCCACGTGCGCTTTGGCCGAGATCTTCGGTTGAGCGGTATTTCCCGGTCAGGAAGCCGGCGGCCAGCGAGAAATAGGAAATGACGCCAAGATCATTGTCGTGGCAGATTTTCTCAAGCTCGCCCTCAAAATCTGCACGGTCATAAAGATTATAGAGCGGTTGCAGGCTTTCATAACGCGGCAGGTCGTGCTTTTGCGCGATATCCAGCGCTTCCTTGAGCCGCTCCGCCGTCAGGTTGGATGCCCCGATGACACGTATCTTTCCGGCCTCGATCAGCTCCTGATAGGTGCCAAGCGTATCCTCAAAAGGTGTTTCGGGGTCGTCCCAGTGCGACTGGTATAGATCGATATAATCCGTTTGCAGCCGCTTGAGCGATGCATCGACCGCCTTGCGGATATAGGCGGGCGAGAGGCCTTTTTCGTCCGGTCCCATCTCGGAACCGACCTTGGTGGCAAGCACAACCCTGTCACGCAGCCCGCGCGATTTGAGCCAGTTGCCGATAATGGTTTCCGATTCCCCGCCGACATTACCCGGGGCCCATGCGGAATAGACATCCGCCGTGTCGATGAAATTGAACCCTGCATCGACAAAACGGTCAAGAAGCGCAAATGATGTCGCTTCATCGACCGTCCATCCAAAGACATTACCGCCAAAGCAAAGCGGCGACACTTCAAGTTCGCTACGTCCGAGCTTTCTGAATTCCATAGACCGTTCCTCTTCCTGTCGGCAGCAGTCTAGCTGCTGGTTACAAGTGCAGGAAGAAGAGGCCTTATGAAAAACGCGTGATCAGTTCACGCCGTCATCAACCCATGCCGAGTGCATCCATATAAAGCTGGAGCATGGCTTCTTCTTCCTGACGCTCGTGGTCTTCTTTTTTACGCAGACGAATTATGGTCCTTACGACCTTGGCGTCAAACCCCGAACCCTTCAATTCTGCGTAAACTTCCTTGATATCGTCGCCGATGGTCTTTTTTTCTTCTTCCAGACGCTCTATGCGCTCGATGAAGGCACGCAATTGGCCAACGGCAATGGTCTGGGCTTCGCTGGTAATGTCGTCGCTCACGCGGTTTCTCCAATTCAAAGTCGATAATGAATGCGGGTGGTGCTGTCGCATTGGCCGCATGTCCAGATGTGGACCGTTTTCCCGCGAGTCGCAGGCAAAATTAAGAGCTTTTTCGATGCCCGACACGACGTTTCGGGTCAAGCCCTGTGGATAGCGGGTAAAGCTGGCCTTTTCGTCTATGCTTATGCTCGGCTATCGCTACGCGAGCCGAAGTGGTGGACCGCATGAATACTTTCAAGCGCATTGATCGTGGCGAGCATCGGGGCAAGGCGCTCGGCCCATTCCTCAACGCCTTGTTCATGGGCGATCAGGTCCTGACGGATTTCGATGAGCACATTCGCATAGCCATGCGCTGTGGCATGGCGATAAAGCGCATCGTTACACAATGCCCCATCATAGGGTTCATTGTCGCCGACGATAAGACCGTTTTCTGCGCGTAAAAGAGAAAGAAGCGGTGTGATGGCGCGGTCATCGCGATCCCAGAGCAGGCCGATATGCCATAGACGCGCCCTGTCTTTCCAGTATGGCGTGAAGGAATGGATGGCAACGATGAAGGGTGCATGCCCGCTTTGGGCCGCCACGCGCTCGCAGGTTTCTGCCAGCGCCTGGTGATAGGGGCGATAAAACTGTCGCAGGCGCGTTTCGCGTTCTTGCGGTGCGAGCGGATAATTGCCTTTGATAACCGCGCCATCCGATAATTGCATGATGAGGGTCGGATCGTCCTCGCCGCGATTGGGGTCGATCAGAAGGCGCGAAAACCCGGCCATGACGGCAGGCGCATCAAGGCGGGACGCCAATGCGCGGGTCAGGGCCTCGACACCGATATCATAAGCAATATGGCGGTCGAATTCGCTTTCTTTGAGCCCCAAACTGCCGTAATTGGCAGGCAGGTCGCGTCGCGCGTGATCGGCGGTCAGCATGAGGCCGAGGCGAAAATCGCCATCGATCCTGATGACAGGTGAGAAGGACGCGGCTACAGGTTCGGAGGAGGACATGAGACTGTTTCCCGAGAAAATCAGGGCGTGTTTTCAACACATATGGGCAAGCCTGTCTGCTCTGTCATGAGAAAACCGGGATTGCAACGATCATTCTTTCGTCAAGAGCCTTCTTATATGGCAGAGTGCGTTGACATCACAGACGAAACTGCCGAAAAGAGAGCGACCAAAACGGGATTTCCTGACGTGAAAAAAAAGCGATTGCGGGCTGAAGGGGTTCGGCTGATGCGACTTCCACACTTCCTTGCTGTATTTTCCGCCACATTGATCGGCGCTTTGGGCATGATGGCTGTGGAAGCCCGCGCCGATTTCCGAGTATGCAACTCGACGCAAAATCTGGTGGGTGTGGCCATCGGTTACAGGGCCAAGAGCGGATGGGTGACGGAAGGCTGGTGGCATATCAACGGCTCCAGTTGCAAGACGCTGATCGAAGGCCCGCTGACATCACGTTACTATTATCTTTATGCCGAGGATGCCCAGGGCGACGGGCGCTGGCAGGGCAATGTGAACATGTGCGTGGCGGAAAACGAGTTTCGCATCACGGGCGTTCAGGATTGCTTTGCGCGCGGGTTCCAGCGCAATGGCTTCCAGGAATATGACACTGGCGAACAATCGAGCTGGATGGTTCAGCTCGCAGATGAAACACCGCCGGAAAACCCCACTGTTACAGGGACGAATAATCAATGAAGCGTAATCGCAAGGTCAAGATTCTCGCAACGCTGGGACCGGCATCAGGCGAGGAAGCCGTCATCCGCAAGCTCTTTGAAGCCGGAGCCGATGTCTTCCGTATCAATATGAGCCATGCCGACCACGACCTGATGCGTACGCTTGTCAAGCGTATCCGCAATGTGGAAAAGGAACTGGGCCGCCCCATCGGCATCCTCGCCGATCTTCAGGGTCCGAAATTGCGCGTCGGCAAGTTCAAGGATGGCAAGGTCGATCTCATTGCTGGCCAGACGTTTACGCTCGACAACAATGAAGCGCTTGGTGATGAAACCCGTGTCTATCTTCCGCACCCGGAAATTCTGGAAGCGGTTGAGCCGGGACATCGCTTGCTGATCGATGACGGTAAGCTGCATCTGGTGGCGGAAGCGTCAGATGGCAAATCGATCCGCTGCAAGGTCGTATCGGGTACGCGTATTTCCGACCGCAAGGGCGTAAGCCTGCCTGACACAACGCTCGGTGTCGGCGCTCTGACCGAAAAGGATCGCAAGGACCTCGATGCTGTTCTGAAAGAAGAAATCGACTGGGTGGCGCTTTCCTTCATCCAGCGCCCGGAAGACCTTGTTGAAGTGCGCAAGATTTCCGGCGGCAAGGTCGGCCTTATGTCGAAGATCGAAAAGCCGCAGGCCGTCACGCGTCTTGATGAGATTATCGAGCTATCCGACGCACTCATGGTTGCGCGTGGCGATCTTGGTGTGGAAATGCCGCTTGAGACGGTTCCGGGTATCCAGAAGCAGATCACGCGTCGCTGCCGTCGCGCGGGCAAGCCGGTCGTTGTGGCAACGCAGATGCTCGAATCGATGATTACCGCGCCTGTGCCAACGCGTGCGGAAGTGTCGGACGTGGCTACCGCCGTCTTTGAGGGTGCGGATGCGATCATGCTTTCGGCCGAATCGGCATCGGGCCAATATCCGGTCGAATCGGTTGCAACCATGAACCGCATCGCCGAACAGGTGGAACAGGATGCGACCTATTCGACGATCATCGATGCGCAGCGCGCCACGCCGGAGCCGACGGGTGCCGATGCGATTTCGCTGGCCGCACGCCAGATTGCCGAAACGCTGAAACTATCGGCCATCGTCACCTATACGGCTTCCGGCACCACGGGTCTGCGTGCCGCACGTGAACGTCCGCGCACGCCAATCATCGCACTGTCGCCTGTCGTTGATACGGCCCGCCGCCTGTCGGTGGTCTGGGGGCTGCATTGCGTGGTGACGGCGGACGCGCATGATCTGGAAGACATGGTTGATCATGCCTGTCAGATCGTTTGCGGCGAGGATTTTGGCAAGGCAGGTGACCGGGTCATCATTACGGCCGGTGTGCCCTTCGGAACGCCGGGCGCAACCAACATGCTGCGCATTGCCTATATCAGCGAAGACGGCAAGTCAGGCGTCTGATAGCGGTTACACGCAACGAATAAAACGCGTCCCTTCAGGGCGCGTTTTTTTATGATCATGTGCGGATGTCAGAGAGTTCTTCAGCGAGATCGATAAGGCTCTTCTGTGCCTCGCGCATCATCGGATAGATACTAAGCGCCTGTTCATAGGCTTTCATGGCCTGTTCCTTGAGGTCACGTGCCCGCAGGATGGCCGCCATGCCGGTCAGGGCACCATAATGGCGCGGCTCAAGCTCCAATGTGCGATTGATGTCATACATGGCATGCGCATAGTCATTTCGCAGGAAATAGACTGTCGCACGGCGGTTCCAGACTTCCGCGTAATCGGGGTCGAGCGCAATGGCTTCATTGAGGAAGTCGAGTGCCGCAGGATAACG
>JAATGD010000408.1 GCA_015654965.1 Hyphomicrobiales bacterium | reverse complement strand
GCGGGGACAGATAGAGCAAAGCATAAATCTGCCCCACCGTGCGATTGATACCCCAACGGCTGCCCATTTCTCCGAAATGAAGTACAAAAGACTGAACGATTGGCGACAATTCCAAATTCTCTCTCCCGTAAATTCTGAATTTTCAGAAATTACTGAAAATCAGATAATCAAACTTCAAGGTTCCTTCAATCCACAAGCCCGAAAACACAGGCAATCAGGACAATTGGCCGCAGCACCGACACTCCTCCAAATGCCGTTACACCACGCTTCCAACCGTGAGACAGGGAGACAATCACGCACAGGACAGGCAAAGGGATTCGGGGACGATGCCCGACCGGGTGAAAAACGAGAGCCGGACTATCCGCAAATCTTGCGGATATGGCTTCACTCAACCGGACGAAAACGGCATGCATTCCTTTTCGGAATTGCCGCAAAAATCCCCTTCAATCCATGCAGAAAAGCCTGAAACCGCCCTTCTGCATCCCAAAGCACGATGTCTCCCGGCCTCATAAAGAGTCGGAAGATGAAGGCAGCTCCTTGCTGTCCTGTGTCCGGTCGCGATGGATCACGGCACGGCTGAGCAGCATGAGCGTCACCGGCGTTGTGACAAGCACAAAGACGGTGATCAGTACTTCATGCAAAATCGGCTTCGATTGCAAGATGGAGAAAAATATGACCGAGGCGATCAGGATTCCGCCCGCCCCGAAGGACGAGCCGATGGTCGGTGCATGAACGCGCTCGTAAAAGCTCTTGAAACGCACAAGACCAATGCATCCGACCAGAGTGAGGAAGGAACCTGTCACGAGAAAGAACGCAATGAGGATTGCAGCCCAGAGCGGAATTTCGGCAGCATTGATCATTCGATCACCTCCCCGCGCATGAGGAACTTGGCGAGTGAGACCGTTGCCACAAAGCCCAACAGCGCAATGATGAGGGCTGCCTCGAAATAGATGACGCTGCCGGTGCGGATGCCAAAAGTCAGCAACAGCAACAGCGCATTGAGATAAAGCGCATCAGTTGCCAGCACACGGTCCTGTGCGCGCGGGCCGATCAGCAGGCGATAGACCGCGCAGCCCATGGCAGCTACCAGCATCACTTGGGCCGCCAGCAATGACCAGAAGATAATGACAGCACTCATGCGGATTTCTCCTCCGGGACCACATCTTGCGCACCGAAAATCGCAATCAGCGGCTTTTCATATTTTTGCTTGATGATATCGCGCCATTCCTGCGCATTGGTCAGATCGAGCACATGGATGGTCAATTCGCGGCGCGCGGCATGATGGTCCACCCATGCTGTCCCCGGCGTCGTCGTGATGATACAGGCAAGAGCGGCCAGTCCGGTGCGGTTTTCCAGTTCCAGCGGAATGACCACAAAGCCTGCGCGCCGTGGCCGCCTTTTGCCTGCAAGAATGATACGCACCACCGCAATATTCGACAGCAATATATCGATACTGACCGTTACGAACAGGCGCAGAATGGTCGGAATCGAGCGGATACGGGTCTTCTGCGGTTGAAGGGCTGTCATGGCATGGGAAGCAAACAGCGCGATGACAACGCCCAGAATAAGCTGCGCGCGGGTAAAACCATTCAGCAACAGCCAGAAGACAACCAATGAAACAAACAGCAGCGGATAGGGAAAAATCTTTCTCATTGCGCCGTCTCCACTTCGTACTGGATTTTTGGCGCATTGATAACGCTGTCGATATAATCGGACGGGTTGTGCAACGAGCGCGCCGTTGCGTCCATATATTGCATTGCGGGACCGGCTGCGATTGTCAATGCAAGGCAAAGCGCCAGAAGCCCCGCGATCGGCACCACTTCACGCACCAGAACACGCGGCACATTGCCCTCAAGCGAGGCCCAGAAGGTTCGGATGCCCGTGCGCGTCATGGCGATGAGTGCCGAAAGCCCCGACAAAAGCACAAGCGCAATCAAGGCCCAACTGGCCGGACTGACCGGCATGGCGAGTTGCGGCGTGCTGCCGGTACCGTTGAAGACAGCGGCTAGCAACAGGAACTTGGCGATGAAGCCCGAAAAAGGCGGAAGGCCGATCAAAAGGATCGCGCAGATGCCAAACAATGCGCCAAGGATGGCGATGGTTGCGGGTAGCACAATGCCGACCTCGTCCTCCTCCTCTTCTTCCTCCTCGTCGTCGCCATAGGCTTCCATGGTAACGGCCAGAACGTTTGCGGCTGCATCCTGTCCGCGTTCGACAAGTTCAATCAGCAAAAAGAATGCGGCAATAGTGAGCGTGGAACTGACCATGTAAAACAGCGCTGCGCCCGTCATGACCGTGTTGCCACTACCAACCGCAGCCAGCAGAGTACCCGATGATACCAGAATGCTGTAGCTTGCAAGCCGTCCCATGGCCTGCGAGGCAACGACGCCAATTAGTCCAAAGGCCAGCGTGACCATACCGCCGAAATAAAGCCAGTCATTGCCGAAACCATAAGACGAACCGGCCCCGATGCCGAACATCAGCGGCGACAGGCGCAGCAACACGTAAATGCCGACCTTGCTCATGATAGCGAAGATCGCGGCAATGGGAGCTGCGG
>JAATGD010000062.1 GCA_015654965.1 Hyphomicrobiales bacterium | reverse complement strand
GGCGAGCGTTTCGCCGTTCTTTCCGACATTCTCGGCGACGAAGATCACCTTGGTGACATGGACTTCAAGGTCGCAGGCACCGAAGAAGGCATCACTGCGCTTCAGATGGACATCAAGATCGACGGCATCACCGAAGAGATCATGAAGGTCGCTCTGGAACAGGCCAAGGGCGGCCGTATCCATATTCTCGAAGAAATGGGCAAGGCCATCTCCTCTTCGCGTGCGGAACTGGGCGAATTTGCACCACGCATCGAAGTGATGAATATCCCGACCGACAAGATCCGTGATGTGATCGGTTCGGGCGGCAAGGTCATCCGCGAAATCGTGGAAAAGACCGGTGCCAAGATCAACATCGAAGACGATGGCACGATCAAGATCGCCTCTTCCAACGGCAAGGAAATCGAAGCCGCCAAGAAGTGGATTCATTCGATCGTTGCCGAGCCGGAAGTCGGCGAAATCTATGAAGGTACGGTTGTGAAGACCGCTGACTTCGGCGCTTTCGTGAACTTCTTCGGCCCGCGTGACGGTCTCGTGCATATCTCGCAGCTGGCAGCTGACCGCGTTGCAAAGACCACTGATGTGGTCAAGGAAGGCCAGAAGGTCTGGGTCAAGCTGATGGGCTTTGACGAGCGCGGCAAGGTTCGCCTGTCGATGAAGGTCGTCGATCAGGAAACCGGCAAGGAAGTCGTTGCCGAAAAGAAAGCGGAAGCTGACGCTGAATAATTCAGTGGGAAGACCTATCTGGAAAGCGCGCCTTCGGGCGCGCTTTTTTGTTGCGTATGGCGCAATTGACCTTCATGGGTGAAGCATGATGACACCGGCACAGAAAACACTTTTTCTTCCCTTCGATCAGGGCATTCTCGATATGCCCGCAGAAGGTCAGTCTTTCCTCGCCTGCGGCCTGTCCGCAGACCGCCTGATGGATGCGCAATGGAAGGCGGCACTTACCTGCCTGCAGCCATGGCGACCGGATTTTCTGGCGCTTGAGCGCGAAGGTTTGCGCGCCGAGCCAAGGCTGGACGCTGACAGCCGTTTTTCTGGTGGGCTGATGCTCATGGGGAAACATCGCGGACGCAACGAGGCGTGGTTTGCGGAGCTTCTGGCGCGGGTTGAGCCGGGCGGCTGGATTGTTGTCGCAGGCGACAAGAAACTGGGCGTTGACAGTTTTCGCAAATGGGTCGGCAATATTGCGGAAATCAGCGACCGCCTGTCGAAGAATCATGCAGTCGCTTTCTGGCTGCAACGCCCTGCCGATCTGGATGCTGATTTCATTGAGGCTTTGAAACCGCTGGCAGTGGATATTGACGATGCGTTTCGCACCGAAGCGGGCATGTTCTCGCATGGTGCCATCGATAAAGGCTCGGCACTTCTGGTGCCACATATGGAAAAGATCGTCTTCGGTCGTGTCGCCGATCTTGGTGCGGGTTGGGGGTTTCTTGCCGCACAAAGCCTGAAATTTTCCGACCGCATCACGGGCATTGATCTTTTCGAGGCTGATTACGAGGCGCTCCAAGCCGCGCGCTACAATCTGGAGCGGCTGGGCGCATCGGTGCCCATGACGTTCAACTGGTTCGATGTGACGAGCGAAAAGCTCACCGGCATTTACGATACCGTCATCATGAACCCGCCCTTTCATGAGGGCCGCGCCACGGACGCGTCATTGGGGCAGGCCTTTATTGCCGCCGCCGCTTCACGGCTCAAGACTGGCGGGCGGCTTCTGATGGTCGCCAACCGGCAATTGCCCTATGAGGTGACGCTTAAAGCCAGGTTCAAGTCGGTGACGCTTCTGGAAGAGGCGGGCGGCTTTAAAATCTTCGATGCCAAGAAATGAATTTAAAAAAACCGCCCGGAAGGCGGTTTTTTAATTGTCTGGGCTTATTCGCCGCGTTCGGCGTCCGAGCTTTTCAGCTCTTCAAGCGTCGGCATGGAGACGATGTTATAGCCCGAATCGACATAATGGATTTCGCCGGTTACACCGCTTGAAAGGTCCGACAGGAGATAAAGCGCGGATTTACCGACATCATCGATATCGACGGTACGGCGCAGGGGCGAATTGCGGCGCTGATAGCTGAAAATGGCGCGGGCGTCACCAATACCGGCACCGGCCAGTGTGCGTACGGGACCAGCCGAGATTGCATTGACGCGGATACCCTGCGGGCCGTAATCGGCTGCGAGATAACGCACCATCGCTTCAAGTGCGGCCTTGGCCACGCCCATAACGTTGTAATTGGGGATGGTGCGCGTCGAGCCGCCATAGGTCAGCGTCAGGATCGAGCCGCCGTCCTTCATCAGCTTTTCCGCGCGCTGTGCCATTTCCGTGAAGGAGTAGGCGGAAATCACCATGGTACGGCTGAAATTATCGCGCGTGGTGACGTCCGCATAGCGGCCCTTCAATTCGGTCTTGTCGGAAAATCCGATGGCGTGAACGATGAAGTCGAGCTTACCCCATTTCTTTTCGATCTCGGAAAAGACCGCATCGACCGATGCGATATCCTCGACATCGCAAGGCACCACAAAGTCCGAGCCAAGTTGCTCGGCGAGCGGCTTGACGCGCTTGCCCAGCGCATCGCCCTGATAGGTGAAAGCGAGTTCGGCACCCTGTGCGGCGAGTTGTTTTGAAATTCCCCAGGCGAGAGAATGATTGTTCGCGACCCCCATGATGAGGCCGCGTTTGCCTTTCATAAGACCTTCCATATTTTCCCTCTCCCTCAGCCCTGATAGCGCTGGAACACCAGCGTCGCATTGGTGCCGCCAAAACCGAAGGAATTGGATAGCACGGTGTTGAGCTGAGCATTATCGATGCGTTTGCGGACGATCGGCATATCCGCAAAGGCAGGATCCAGTTCTTCGATATGCGCGCTTTCGCAAATGAAATTGTTCTGCATCATCAGCAGTGAATAGATCGCTTCCTGAACGCCGGTTGCGCCCAGCGAATGGCCGGTCAGCGATTTGGTGGCGGCAATCGGCGGGCAATCCTCGCCCGCACCGAACACGCGGCGAATGGCTTCGATTTCCGGCGCGTCACCGGCGGGCGTCGATGTGGCATGCGGATTGATATAGTCGATCTTGTCCTTGACGGTTTTAAGCGCCATGCGCATGCAGCGTTCGCCACCTTCGCCTGATGGAGCCACCATGTCATAGCCATCCGAAGTTGCGCCATAACCAATGATTTCGCCATAAATCTTGGCACCACGCGCAAGAGCGGTTTCCAGATCTTCGAGAACCAGAACACCGGCACCGCCGGCAATCACGAAGCCATCGCGGTTCTTGTCATAGGCACGCGAAGCCGTGGATGGTGCGTCGTTATATTTGGTCGACATCGCGCCCATGGCGTCGAACAGTACCGACAGCGTCCAGTCGAGGTCTTCGCAGCCACCGGCAAAAACACGGTCCTGCTTGCCATATTGGATCATCTCATAGGCATTGCCGATGCAATGGTTCGACGTCGCACAGGCCGATGAGATCGAATAATTCACGCCCTTGATCTTGAAGAACGTGGCGAGCGTTGCCGAAGCGGTCGAGCTCATGGCTTTCGGCACCGCAAAGGGACCAACGCGCTTGGGACCTTTTTCGCGGGTGATATCGGCTGAGTCGACAATCGTGCGGGTCGAAGGGCCGCCGGATCCCATGATGATGCCGGTGCGCTCGTTGGAAACTTCTTCCTCCGAAAGACCCGCATCGGCAATGGCCTGATCCATGGCGATGTGATTCCATGCCGTGCCGCGTCCATGAAAACGCATGGCACGCCGGTCGACGAGCGATTCGACGTCGATTTTCGGCGTTCCGAAAACCTGGCAGCGGAAGCCAAGTTCCGCATATTCTTCTGCACGGCTGATGCCGGACCTTGCTTCGCGCAGCGAAGTCGTGACTTCTTCGGTGTTGTTGCCAATCGAGGATACGATCCCCATACCCGTTACGACCACACGCCGCATCGCGTTCTCCTTTGCACCATAATCGTGACCGACAGCCGCTTGAGATTCAGCCGCCATATTCGTCCTTACATAGTGCGATCTTCGCATGTTTTGAGCACGCCCACATGAAAACAGTTATTTTTCTGCGGCAAAGCTCGTGGAATTTAGCTGATTTAAAATTACTGGGCGCCGTCTTCTTTCGAAAGACCGACGCGCAGATCGGTTGCCTTGTAGATCGTTTCGCCATCGGCCTTGAGCCAGCCGTCAGCCGTGCCGAGCACGAGGCGACCGCGCATGACGCGCTTGAAATCAATGCCATATTGCAGAAGTTTCGTATGCGGACGCACCATGCCCTTGAACTTCACTTCGCCAGTGGAAAGCGCCATGCCGCGGCCGGGTTCGCCCAGCCAACCGAGAAAGAATCCGGTCAATTGCCACATGCCGTCAAGGCCGAGGCAGCCGGGCATGATCGGATTGCCCTGAAAATGGCACGGGAAATACCAGTCGTCGGGGCGCACATCATATTCAGCGCGAATAAAGCCCTTGTCGAATTCACCGCCCGTCTCGGAAATTTCCGTGATGCGATGGACCATGAGCATAGGCGGCAGGGGAAGCTGGGCATTGCCGGGGCCGAACATTTCGCCGCGTGCGCAGCTCAGGAGTTCTTCATAGCCATAGCTTGATTTCTGTTCTGCCATTTCGCCTCCCTTGAGGTTCATTCTGATGCGACCGGCAACCCGGTCCGGTTATCACTGCAAGCGCTTCTAGTCTAATTGCTTGAAACGCTCTATCTTTTTCTGCACGTTTTGCGGACCCATCCCTAGCACAGAGAGTGGCATGCATAAAACCGTACAAGGCATTTCCCCGGAAAATCCGGCAGATATGAAGCCTATTGATACTTATTCCGCAACGGCATATATCAATGACAGTAGGCAATGGGCAACAGCCCGTGTAAACTTTGACGAATTTGCTACACGCTTGTGACGGAACCAACAGTGAATATGCAGTCCTTACATAACCACTCGACGGTCACGATGGAAGAGCGGCTTCGCGATGCGGGCTTGCGCCCGACGCGTCAGCGCGTGGCCCTTGCAAGCCTGATCTATGCGCAGGGCGACCGCCACCTCTCCGCGGAAGAGCTTCATGAAGAAGCGGTGATGGCCGATGTGCCGGTGTCTCTTGCCACCGTCTACAATACGCTGCACCAGTTCACGGAAGCCGGAATGCTGCGCATTATCGCGGTCGAAGGCTCCAAGACCTATTTTGATACCAATATTTCCGACCACCAGCATTTCTTCCTCGAAGGGGAAAATGTGGTGTTCGATATTCCGCATGACCATCGTGGCCAGCCCACCGTCTCGCATCTGCCGGACGTGCCGGAAGGCATGGAAATCGTCAATGTGGATATCATCGTGCGCCTGCGCCGCAAGTCGAAGTAAGCCTCAGTCCATTATAAAATTTCTGAAAAGCGGCCTGTTTCTGAAAAGGAAATAGGGACGCTTTTTTGTTTTCAGCTGGTTGATTCTCACAAATGCTTGCCAACCGCCGTAAAAGCGGATTGAATAAAACGGCTGCGAAACAATTCTTTGGGTCCATGCCCTCATGCCGGTTGAACTGAAACCCTCGCAGGCGCTGGGCTTGCTCAAGAATCTTGCAATCGGGCAGGTGCGTGACGCCATGCCCGATCTTACCACGCGGCAGGTGGCCGTTCTTCTGACCGTCTATCTGGAGCCGCCGCCGCATACGGTGCGCGGGCTTGCGGCGAAGCTCGATGTGACAAAGCCTGTGATCACCCGCGCGCTCGACACCATGGGCGCGCTCGATCTCCTTTCCCGCCATCGTGATGACAAAGATCGGCGCAATGTGTTAATAAAACGGACGGTTGCCGGTGCCCTTCATGTTGAAAGACTGGGCGATCTGGTGATCGCCAAAGACAGAGAGTTACCTTTATGACAGCCCAGACGGGTGTTCTCGACCGCCGCCTTCATGCCTATCGCCTCGATCTTGCCGATGAACGCCTGAAAGGGCGGTTTGATGCGGATCGCTTCGTCGCGGGCATAGTGATGCAGGTCACGGCCCCCGTGGTCGATCTGCGCGCTGAACCGCGCCCCGATAGCGGTCCGCAGACCCAGATCATTTTTGGCGACACGGTGCGGGTCTTTGAAGAAGCGGATGGCTGGTGCTGGGTGCAGGCGGAGCGGGATGGCTATGTCGGCTATGTTTCGGCCGCATCGCTTGAAAAGCCGCAAGGTGAACCAACCCACAGGGTGATTGCGCCGCGAACCTTTGTTTACCCTGCAGCCGACCTGCGCTATCCGCATACAAAAACCCTCTCGCTCGGCTCGTCCGTGCGGGTGACGGGGACGGCTGAAACGCGTGGTACCCATTATGCGGTGCTTGAAAGCGGCGAAGCGCTGATTGCAAGTCACCTGAGGCCCATCGCTGAACCAGCATCCGATTACGTCGCCGTCGCCGAAACCCTGCTTTACACGCCCTATCTTTGGGGCGGCACATCGGGCTTTGGCATCGATTGCTCCGGCCTTGTGCAGCTTTGCATGTGGGCGGCGGGGCAAAATGTGCCGCGCGATTCGGACATGCAGCAGAACGAGCTTGGCGAAATTGTTGAGCCGGATGCGGATTACTCCAATCTCAAGCGCGGCGATCTCGTCTTCTGGAAAGGCCACGTGGCGATCTGTGTGGCGCCTGACATGCTCATTCATGCAAGCGGGCACACCATGATGGTTACGCTGGAGCCGTTGCGCGATGCCATCAAACGCATAGCCTATCTTTATGATCTACCGACGCTGATCCGCAGACCCTGATTTGAAATCGACACAACTGGTCCAGAAAAGGCCGGGAAATGAAGGAAAAGAACAGTTTTGGTAAAATGGTTCTGCGGGCAGGCGGCCTGATTGTTCTGGCTTTTGGCCTTGCCGTCGCCCTTCCTTCCATCGTCTCCTCCGAAGGGAGTTTTCGCGTGATCATTCCCGCTTCGCCTTCAGCCTTTGCCGCTATCAACGGCATCGAGATGCACTACCGTATCATCGGCAAGGGATCGCCCATCCTTCTCATTCCAGGCGGTCTTTCCGACAGCCATGTCTGGGATGCGCAATTGCCTCTGCTGGCGCGTCATCATCAGGTGATCGTTGCCGACAGTCGCGGGCAGGGGCGTTCCACGCGCACCGATGAACCGATCACCTATCAATTGATGGCAGACGATTATATTGCGCTGCTCGATTCTCTGCATATCGAAAAGGTCGATCTTGTCGGCTGGAGCGATGGCGGCATTATCGGGCTTGATATCGCCATGCGATATCCCGAACGCCTCAAAAGCCTGTTTGCGCAGGCGGCCAATGTGACGCCCGAGGGCAATGCGGGGTATCTGGCGGAACTTGCCTCGGGAAAGGTGCTGCCGGAATTGCGCCATTATGCAAGCATCGAAAAGGAAATTCACGCGCTCTGGGTCAACGAGCCGAATTATACGGATGATGATCTTTCGCAGATCAAGGTGCGGACAGCCATCGTGATCGGCGATCATGATACGGCCATCACCAAAGGCCATACCGAATTCATCGCCAGCAATATTCCCGGGGCGGTATTGATCGTCCTGCCGGATTCGGGCCACGGTGCTCCTGTCGAAAACCCTCGGCTTTATGCCAAAACCGTCCTGAAATTCATCGATGGTCCAAAGCCTCTGGACAGCAAGACGCTGGTCGGACAGGGCTGAAACAACGCCTGTTCAGACCCTGTTCGGCAACACGCGGTCCGGCGGGCGGTGGCCGTCCACAAATGCCTTGATATTGATGATCACCTTGTCGCCCATATCGGTGCGGCCTTCCATGGTCGCCGATCCCATATGCGGTAGCAGCACGACCTTGCCTTTTTCCGCGAGCGCCAGAAGGCGCGGATTGACGGCGGGTTCATGCTCGAAGACGTCCAGTCCCGCACCGGCAAGCTTGCCCTGCTCGATCAGCTCGATCAGCGCGTTTTCATCGATGATCTGTCCGCGCGCCGTGTTCACCAGATAGGCGGAGGGCTGCATGAGCGCGATGCGGCGCGCTGAAAGCAGATGGAAGGTTGCGGGTGTGGAGGGGCAGTTGACCGAGATGATGTCCATACGCGCCAGCATCTGGTCGAGACTGTCCCAATAGGTCGCTTCCAGCTCTTCCTCGACTTGCGGGCTTGCGCGTTTGCGGTTGTGATAATGGATGGAGAGGCCAAAGGCCTTGGCGCGCCGCGCGACCGCCGTGCCGATGCGTCCCATGCCGACAATCCCCAGACGCTTGCCCCAGATGCGCCGTCCCAGCATCCATGTCGGCGACCAGCCCGGCCATGAGCCGTGACGTTCGCTTAAAATATTGGCGCCTTCCACCAGACGCCGCGGCGCGGATAAAAGCAGCGCCAGCGTCATGTCGGCGGTGTCTTCGGTGAGCACATTGGGCGTGTTGGTGACGGTGATGCCGCGTTTTGCCGCTGCCGCCACGTCGATATTATCGACGCCATTGCCGAAATTGGCGATGAGTTTCAGATTGGGTCCGGCCTGCTCGATGACGGCTGCATCGATCATATCGGTGATGCAGGGCACCAGTACATCGGCATCTTTGAGTGCAGCAATGAGTTCGGGCTGACTCATGCGGTGGTCGTCAATATTCAGACGAGCGTCGAACAGTTCCCGCATTCGGGTTTCTACCGGGTCCGGCAATTTACGTGTCAGAACCACCAGCGGTTTTTTCTTGCTCGACATCTCCACCCCATATTTGTGCCTTAAATGGGCAAAGTCATGCGCCAAAGCTTGAATGTTGAGACCTCCTTAACCAGGAAGGCGCAATATGTGATTTTGCTTTAGCTGATCATCTCTATCAAGGCAGCGTTGCAAAGACAAAGAAAAACAGGACACAGGATAACAGGACGGTCATGCCGTGTGGCAAGGGGATTTTTGCAGTCCCAGCCGAAGGCAAGGTCATCTTGCACAAGACAGGACGGCGAGAGGTCGCACTTGTACGCAATGAATTTTCAGATTTTCGCAATGCGGCATCTTTGGATTGTTCTGGTGGCTTCTCTGGCGCTTCTTGCGCTGCCGCTGGGTATGCAAGGTCATCAAGCAAAAGCCCAGGCGCAGGAGGAGGGCAGCAGCAATACGGCGCTCGGCGCGAGCGGCCTTCCGGTTCCGCGTTTTGTCAGCCTCAAGCCCGCGCGGGTCAATCTGCGCATCGGTCCGGGTCGCGATTACCCGGTATCATGGCTGTTCATGAAATCGGGCCTGCCGGTCGAGATCATTCAGGAATATGACAATTGGCGGCGTATCCGCGATGCCGATGGCACGGAAGGCTGGGTCTACCAGTCGCTTTTGTCCGGCAAGCGCACGGCGATCACGGCGCCATGGCGTAAGAAGGACAAGGATGGTGCAGACGCTATGATCACCATGCGCCGCGAGGGGAGCGAGACATCAGGCCTTGCAGCAACGATTGATCCCGGCGTTGTCGGAACCGTGCGTGAATGCAACGGCCAATGGTGCCGCATGGATGTGAAAGGCGTGCGCGGCTGGATCAAACAGTCCGATCTTTGGGGCGTTTATCCCGGTGAGGTGTTTGATTAAAGCATGTCTCCCAAAAGTGGGAACCGGTTTTGGGATTAAAGACATGCGCAAAAATAATCAGGAATAATGTTCCTTGAGAAGTGCGTAGAGCGCGCGAATGCCTTGTGCTTCGCCACCAATTGGCGAGGCGGGCTTTTCCACCGGCACCCATCCGAAAATATCGAAATGCACGTGGGTTTTTGCTTTCTCGACAAAGCGGTCGAGAAAGAGTGCTGCCGTCACTGATCCGGCAAAGCCATCCGTGGTGACATTGTTGAGGTCCGCCACACGCGAGGAGAGTTTTTGCGCATAGGGTTGCCACAGCGGCATGCGCCACAAGGGATCGGCGGTTTCATCGGCCTTGACGGCAAGCTTTGCCGCCACATTGTCATCATGTGTATAGAAAGGTGGCAGGTCAGGGCCGAGCGCCACGCGGGCAGCCCCCGTCAGCGTCGCCATATCGATCAACAGTTCCGGCTCTTCCTCATCGGCCAAAGTCAGCGCATCCGCGAGAACGAGCCGCCCTTCCGCATCCGTATTGCCGATCTCGACGCTCACGCCCTTGCGGCTTTCAAGAATATCGCCGGGACGAAACGCATTGCCGGAAATGGCATTTTCAACCGCCGGGATCAGCACGCGCAGCCGCACGGGCAAGTTTGCATCCATGATGATGGAAGCAAGGCCGAGCACATTGGCGGCCCCTCCCATATCTTTTTTCATCAAAAGCATGCCGCTTGCAGGCTTTATGTCCAGCCCACCCGTGTCAAAACAGACGCCCTTGCCCACAAGCGTCACTTTGGGATCGCTGTCCTTGCCCCAGACGAAATCGATCAAACGAGGGGCAATTGCACCCGCGCGCCCGACCGCATGGATCATCGGCAACTTGTTCTTGAGAAGATCATCGCCTTCAATGACCGTGATCCGTGCCTGATATTTTTTTGCCAGATCACGTGCTGCCTGTTCGAGCGCGTCCGGTCCCATATCATTGGCGGGCGTATTGATGAGATCGCGTGTGAGCGTGACGGCTTCAGCAATCCGGCGCGTTTCCGCTTCATCCACCCCATCGGGCAAGGCAAGACGCACGGATTTCTCGGTCAATTTGCGATAGCGGCCAAAACCATAGCCGC
>JAATGD010000113.1 GCA_015654965.1 Hyphomicrobiales bacterium | reverse complement strand
TTTTTGCTGCGGCAAGCCGCGCAACCACGCCGCAGGATGCGTTCAATAATTATGTCAATGGCACGCTGACCGCCTTCTTCATGGTGGTGGTGGTGACATTGTCATTGTTTGCGATCCGCACGGCGCGGACAGCGCTGAAGGTGAAGCATCCGACAGCCAATGAAGTGCCCTATGAACCGCTGCCCGCCAACTGGCAGCAAATTCTGAAGGGTGGGCACTAATCCTCATCCGCCCCGGTTCTGGACCGGGGCGGACAATTGCGAGGTTCTTATGTTCAATAAAATTGCGCGAGCCGGAAAATACATGGGGCAAGCCGCCAAGCTGATGATCGGCGTGCCTGATTACGATAATTATGTCCAGCATATGCGCCTGACCCATCCCGATCAGGCCCCGATGACCTATGCTGAATTTTTCCGTGAAAGACAGGATACGCGTTATGGCGGCAAGGGCGGGTTTCGTTGTTGCTAATTTATTCTTCCCGGCAAAAAGTAGAACGAACCGCAAATGACCATGCCCGTTCCCGTCACCATCCTCAGTGGTTTTCTCGGTTCCGGAAAAACCACGCTCATCAATCATCTGCTTGAAAATTGCGGTAATGCGCCGATTGCCATTATCGAGAACGAATATGGCCAAGCCAGTATTGACACCGTGCTGCTCAACAAGAGCGAAAATATCTCTCTGGTTGAAATGACCAATGGCTGTGTTTGTTGCAATGTGCGCGGCGAATTTTCCGTGGCCTTGAATGAACTCATGGCAAAACGTGCCAGCGGTGCGGTTCAGTTTGACCGCATGATCATTGAAACAACCGGATTGGCCGATCCTTCACCCGTGGCGCAAACTTTTTTCATCGATGAACAATTACGCGAAACCACAAGGCTGGATGGCTGTATCACGCTGGTCGATTGTGAACATATTATGCGCCAGCTCCGTGAGCATTCCGTTGCGGCGGCGCAAATTGCCTTTGCTGACCGGATTTTTGTGACCAAAAGCGATCGTTGCGATGAAGCGACCCGTAAAATGGTCTTGGCGCGCATCCATGAAATCAATCGCAAGGCAGAGATTTTTGATGTGATGAACGGTGAATGTCCATCCGCGTTATGGCTGGATATCAATGCGTTTGAACTTTCCGATGCGCTTGAGATGAGCGACGGCTTTATGGAAATCCGTAGCGGTCAGCAACCACGATTCCGGCAGTTTGGCGCAGCTCAACCCATTATTGCCAAAGCCCATGATGACCGCATCCAGTCCTATTATATGGAAGCAGGGCAGCTTGATCTCGATCGGATTGGCCGCTTCATGGAAGGGCTGATCGAAACCTATGGCAATGACATGCTGCGCTATAAGGGCGTACTGGCCATAGCAGGCCATGATGAACGGCTGATCGTTCAGGGCATCCATAAGGTCGTGGCATTCGATTATGGTTCGCGATGGAGTGAAGAGGAAAACATCTCTTCGCGTCTGGTCATTATCGGCCGTGATCTCCCTGTGAATGAAATCACCGCCGGTTTTAGCGCGGCACAAGAGACGTAGCCTGGTTTGCCTGAACAGATATTGCCGATTAATTGTTAAGTGGTTTCTGGCGTGAGTCCAGTGCCTGGCTTATCTATGCATGGCAATGTAGCGGTCCAGAGCACTGGCGGCGTTGAGCATATGTGCGCGCATCCGTTTTGCCGCCACCTCGCCGTCACCTTCCGCGATGGCAGCCATGACGCCTTCATGCTCCTGATAGGAATGGACGATCCGGTCTCCCTGCCGCAACTGCGTGCGACGGAAGGCGTTGAGCCGGGTGCGTACCCCTATGGCCTGCTCTTTGAGAAACTCATTATGCGTGGCGTGATAGAGGGCTTCATGGAACTGCCGGTTGAATATGTCATAGGCATCGACATCGCCGGCCTCCACCATGATTTGTGATCCCTGATGCAGATGTAGCAGCGCGCTGCGCTCCAGCGGCGTCATGCGATAAGTGGCCAGCCGCACGCACATGGCTTCGATCTCCGCCATGGTTTCAAACATATCCATAATCCGTTCGGGCGTAAGGCGGGTAACGATGACGCCACGGCGTGGGCGTATCTCCACAAGACCACTGACAGCGAGCTGACGCAACGCTTCGCGCACGGGGGTCCGCGAAGCGCCGAAACGCTCTGCCAGATATTTCTCATCCAGCTGCGCGCCTGCTGGCAGTTCTCCCTGTGCGATCTCATCGGTCAGTGCGTTGCGGATGCGGTCGGACAACAGGATGCGGTCTTCAGTCATTTCTTCAGCGAGTTCGATATTCGTTATCATGTCATTCTCCGACGATAGCGCGCACGATCAGATACAGGATGGACGGTGCGACGAGACAACCAAGACCGGTGTGGAACGTTGCCGTCAACGCTCCATAGGGTACGAGCCGTCGATCCGTGGCCGCAAGACCGCCCGATACGCCGCTGACCGTACCCATGAGGCCCCCGAACACCATGGCGCTGCGCGGATTGTTGAGACCGATCAAATTCGCCACCAACGGCGTTCCTATCATGACCAGCACAGCTTTCAAGACACCCGTTGTAATGGAAAGCGCAATGACTGCCGAACTGGCCCCAAGTGCCGCGCCGGTTACGGGACCAACGATATAGGTTACCGCTCCCGCGCCTATCGTGGTCATGGAAACGGCATCGGTATAGCCGAAGGCGACCGCAGCGAGCGCACCGACAATGAAAGGGAGCACAGTACCCAGCCCAAGGGCTATAGCTCCGATGATGCCGGCTTTTCTGGCCTGAATGATATCCACTTCAAAAGCGGTCGCGGTAATGGCGAAATCGCGCAGCATCGCGCCGCCCATCAGACCTATGCCCGCAAGCATGGGCAGGTCGGCTACACCTTTCTCTCCACCGGTTGCCAAGCCGCAGAAAAAAGCAGCGGCAAGGCCCAGGATGATGGCGATCGCCGATCCATGCACCCGTCCGGCGGTCAGATATCTTGACAGCAGATTGGATAGCCAGATGACGAGACCGACAACCGCAAAGGCGGTGAGCAGGCCATTGGCGATGAAAACATGTTGCAGCATTTCCATGGACTGGCTCCCTCAGACAGGTTTTTCGTTCGCAACCCGCACGGCTTGGTGTGCAATAGCGCTCTTTGCCTCTATTTCATCCATCGTCTCGCTTCGCCCGCCGATGCGGCTGATGAACGCGACGCTGGCGAAACATAATATGACCGCACCGCCGCCAGCGATGACCACCATCGGCCCGCCTTCAACGGCGGCGACAACATTCTGCTGTGCTGCCATCGCAACGACGATCGGAATATAGAGTGCGCCCCAAAATTCGACGCCCAGCTTGAGGCCATGGCTCATGAGCCCACGGCGGTCGAGCCAAAGGCGGATGACGATCAGCATCACCATGGCGATGCCGACCCCTCCTACATTGGCCTTCACACCCAGAACGAATCCCAGTGCATCACCAAGAAACACACCCGTGAGAGTACAGAACGCGAGCAGAGCGACGCCATAGATCGTCATGACACCCACTCCCGCCAAAATAATGATGCATACAAAATCATAATTTAAATCCTCCCATGAATACCAATCTTAAGCTGGTTTGTTCATATGTATACATACTATTGATTTTTCCGCAATGGTGAATAATATTACGCTGAAATCCGTATACGCAGTCATGCGAGAGGATATTGAATGCGCAATTGGAACAGCAAGAGAGACGCCCGGGACGCCCGGATCCAAGCAGGGTCACGATTTGCGGTGGGCAAGATGATCGACGCAGATCGCCTGCCGCGGTTTCTCGAAGCCGTTCTCAAGCCCGGGGATCGTGTCTGTCTGGAGGGGGATAACCAGAAACAGGCGGATGTGCTGGCCAAGGCTCTGGCGGCTGTCGATCCGAATGTCATCCATGATCTGCATATGGTCCAGTCCGGCATTGTCTTGCCCGAGCATCTCGATATTTTTGAAACCGGCATCGCGCGGCGGCTGGATTTTTCCTATTCCGGCCCGCAATCGGCGCGGATCGCACGCATTTTGTTCAACGGCCAGATCGAACTGGGTGCGGTCCATACCTATCTTGAGCTGTTTGCCCGTTATTTTATCGACCTCACGCCGCAGGTCGCCCTGATCGCGGCAGTGAGCGCCGACCGGGATGGCAATCTTTATACCGGTCCCAATACCGAGGATACGCCCACCGTGGTCGAGGCGACCAGCTTCGGTAATGGTCTCGTCATCGCCCAGGTGGGGGAGATCGTGGATAAGGTGCCACGCGTCGATATTCCCGGCGACCGTGTGCATTTCGTTGTTGATGCGGGCAAGCCCTTCTATGTCGAGCCGCTGTTCACGCGCGATCCTGCCGCCATCACGGAAACGCAGATACTGACGGCGATGCTGGCAATCAAGGGGATTTATGCGCCCTATGGCATCCGCCGCCTCAATCATGGCATCGGCTTCAATACGGCTGCGATCGAATTGCTGCTGCCGACCTATGGGGAAAAGCTGGGCCTGAAGGGCAGGATCTGCACCCATTGGGCGCTCAATCCCCATCCCACGTTGATCCCGGCGATAGAGGCGGGCTGGGTCGAACAGATACATTGCTTTGGTTCGGAAGTGGGAATGGAGGATTATCTGCGCGCGCGTTCCGATATTTTTTTCACCGGAGCCGACGGCTCGCTGCGATCCAACCGGGCTTTCTGTCAGACGGCAGGGCTTTACGCCTGTGACCTGTTCATAGGATCGACCCTTCAGATCGATCTCAACGGGCACAGCTCGACCGTCACTGTAAACCGCATCGCCGGTTTTGGTGGTGCGCCCAATATGGGATCGGATGCACGCGGGCGGCGTCATCCAAGCGAGCCATGGCTTCGAGCCGGGCGGGAGGCGGACCCATACGGGTCCGCACCGCTGCGCCGGGGACGCAAGCTGGTGGTGCAGATCGGTGAAACCTTCGGCGATGGCAATATACCGACCTTTGTGGAACGGTTGTCGGCGCTGGATCTGGCGCAGAAGCTGGATCTCGATCTGGCACCTGTCATGGTCTATTCGGATGATGTCAGCCATATTGTGACGGAAGAGGGCATCGCCAATTTGCTGCTGTGCCGTGACAGCGATGAGCGCGAACAGGCGATACGGGGCATTGCGGGCTATACGGAAGTTGGACGGGCTCGTGACCGCGGGATGGTGGAGCGCCTGCGCGAACGAGGCGTCATTCAGCGACCGGAAGATCTGGGTATCGATCCGCTGGATGCGGACCGCAGATTGCTGGCGGCGCATTCGATCAAGGATCTGATGCTGGCTTCAGGCGGGCTTTATCATCCGCCCAGCCGTTTCCGTAACTGGTAAGGAGGCGGGATTTATGGAAAATATTTGCTATGATCTGGCCGCGCCACGCGCGGCACTGGGAAAAAGGCCAAACGCGCTGGTTGGTGTCGTGGCTTCCGGCAATCTGGAAGTCTTGCTGGAGCGGACTGAAACGCCGGATCGCTGCATCATAGAGATCGCAACCGTTGCGCATGGCTTTGGTGACTTATGGGCAGCCGTCATGGCCGATTTCGTGGAGCGGCGGGCGGCAGGCGGTCTGCGCGTCACCATCAATGATGGCGGAGCACGGCCCGATACCGTGTCGCTGCGGCTCGCTCAGGGTGTTCGTCTGATCGAGGAACCGGAAACATGATCGGGGATCGCGGACCAACAGAACCGTTGCAGTCACGTCTGAGCTGGTATGAGGCGAGTGCCCGGGCGCGTATCGCCGCGCTGGTTGATCGGGGCAGCTTTACCGAATTTCTGGGGCCGCAGGATCGGGAAATGAGTCCGCATCTGCCTGTTTTCGATTTGCCGCGCCAGTTTGATGACGGTATCGTGGTGGGCGCGGCCCGTCTGGCCAGCCGGCCCGTTCTCATCGCCGCGCAGGAAGGGCGTTTCATGGGCGGAGCCTTTGGCGAGGTGCATGGCGCCAAGCTGACCGGCCTGTTGCAGGCCGCTTCCAGCACGGGTCGCGATGTCGTGATCGCTTTCGATACGGGAGGAGTGCGGTTGCAGGAAGCCAATGTGGGTGAACTTGCCATTGCCGAGATCATGCGCGCGGTGCTGGACGCGCGCGGTGCGGATGCAAAGGTTGTCGGGCTGATCGGCGGTCGTGCCGGATGCTATGGCGGCGGCAGCCTGATAGCGGGCTGTTGTTCGGCGCTGGTCATTTCGGAACAGGGACGGCTCAGCGTCTCGGGACCGGAGGTGATCGAGACGAACAGGGGGGTTGAGGAATTCGATTCCCGCGACCGGGCGCTGGTATGGCGTAACATGGGCGGCAAACATCGTTATCTGATCAGTGCCGTCGATTATTATGTCGATGATGACGCGGCCGATTTTCGATCCGCAGCGATTGCCGCGCTGGATCGTCCGTCCACGCTCAACGTGACCGTAGTGACCGCCGAGCACAAGAGGCTGCGAGACAGGCTCAAGCGCTTCGGAAAGTCGGGCGACGGGCGCGATCTGTGGCGGGAGATGGGAATTTCAGAGGCGGACGCCATTCCTGATCTGCCGACGCAAGCCTTTCTTGCCCTGGCCAACGAACATCGGGAGAATGCTGATGACGCTCGCTGAAATCCTGACGTCGCTGTTCCCTGGCGGACATGATGTGGTGGATCAGGAGAGTTTGCCATATGGCACGGGCTGGATCGATGCGACAACGCCGGTACATGTTGTCGGCATTTCAGGCCATCTCTATCCCGGTGTTGACGAGGCGATGACGCTGGCGGGGCGCATTCTGGCGCTGGTGGAAGACGATGATCGTGGAGCGCCTGTTCTGTTCCTGCTCGATTCCGGCAGCCAGCGCATGAGCAAACGCGACGAATTGCTCGGACTGAGCGAGACGCTCGCACATCTGGCCAAGGCGTTGGTCGTTGCGGAAAAGGCGGGACATCGCACCATCGGCCTTCTTTATGGCGGTACGGCGGCGGGTGCATTCATTGCGACGGCGCTTGCCTGTGAAACGCTTGTCGCTCTGCCTGGCGCTCACCCGGAGGTGATGGATCTGCCGTCAATGGCGCGCGTTACCAAGTTGCCGCTGGAGGTCCTCGAGAAAAAAGCCGAGGCGACGCCGGTTTTCGCGCCGGGGCTGGACAATATCTTTACCACCGGCGGCATAGCCCTGTTATGGGACCCTACGCTACCGCTGGCTGGACAACTGACCGCGTTGATGGATAATCCGCAACCTCCTCTGCCGTGGGGCGACAGTCGCGCCGCACTGGGCAAGCTACGCGGCGGACGCCTCAGGGCAGAGGAGGTTGCGGAGAAAGTGCGGAGGCTGGCGATTACCCATGGCTGAGTGGAATATGGCTGAACGGAACTTTACCCGTCATACCCTCGCCTATGTCGCCCCACAGGCATGGAGCGCGGTGGTGGCTGGTGAAGATGATCCGCTGCTGCTTGGCTGGACCGAGGCTGGCCGCCCTGCCATCGTGCGTAGGCCCGATTGTTCAGATAGGGGAGACATCATTCCGCTTGGCGTACCGCTTCCGCCTGCGCAGGGCAAGCGCCGCGTGTCATTGCGTTGTCGTGCTGACGACATTGTGCGTATAGACGGGCCGCCCTTGCTGCATGATGCGGCGCTGGCGGCTCCCCCCCAATGGCAGATCAGCATAACCAGGCTGCTCGCCCTTGCACCCGATGTCGCCTGTTTTGGCAGTCTCGCCTGGACATATCTGACGGGGCTGCCCTATATGAGCAAAACATCCGACCTTGACCTGATCTTCAAATGCTCTTCAAGTGAAGAAGCATACAGGATCGCACGGGGATTGCTGGCACTCACCGCGAGTTCTCCGATGCGCATCGATGCGGAACTCGTCACGCCGTCGGGAGAAGCGGTGCATTGGCGTGAATGGGAATCGGATGCATCCCATCTGCTGGTGAAGTCAATGGCATATACACGTCTTCAAGAGCGCCATGCTCTGTTTCACACTGCGATTTCCCAATGACTGTCGCGGGGACTGCCACGGAGACTCTCATCCGGGAGATTGGTGTCCTTGTCGCTTCAGACATTGGATCGGTCGCCGCGGACTGCCTCATCATGGAGCTGGAAACATGGCCAAAACCGGGTCTGGTCAGCCATCTCGATTCCGGCTCGCATCGCGATATGGATGCTGACATGCTCCGCCGCAGCGCGCGCGTACTCCATCCCTGGTTCACCGCACTGGCGCAGGCAGGAGCAGATAATACCGGCATGAGCGGTCTTCGTGTGCTGGGTATCAAGGCGGAGGCCGCAATGCGTCGCGAGACCGGCGGCATTAATACGCATAAGGGTGCCATTTTCGGCATGGGACTGCTTGCCGCCGCTGCCGGTTTCCGGCAATGCCGAGGGACGAGCCAAAGGCTGGGAGATATTATCGCGACGCGCTGGGGTGCGGCAATATTGTCCGGTCCGGTCGAATTTCACAGTCATGGCAGCATTGTGGCTCGCCGTTACAAATCTGGCGGCGCACGTTGCGAAGCGGCCGCTGGCATGCCTTCTCTTTATCGTATCGCCCTTCCGGCGCTTCGCTGGGGACGCAACAAGGCACCTTACGATGCCGAGGCTGTGCGTATTCATGCCTGCATGGCGCTTATTGCCGGGGTGGAGGACAGTAATCTTCTATATCGTGGCGGTCCGAACGGGCTGGATTTCGCACAGGGGCAGGCTCGCGCCTTTCTTGCCGAGGGCAGCATAGAGCGGCCTGACTGGCGGCGGCGGGCGGCAGCAATTCATGGGCAGTTCGTTGCACGCAATCTCAGCCCCGGTGGTTGTGCGGACCTTCTCGCCATGGCCCTTTTCGTGGAGCGTATCGGCGAATGAGTATTGCCCTTCTCTGTTCGGGACAGGGGCAGCAGAGCCGGGACATGCTCGCTTTGCTGTCAGGCTGCGAGCCAGCTCAACGGCTGTTGACCAGGGCATCCCGGCTGCTGGGTGAGGACATGGCAACTTTTCTTGCTCAGGCCTCCGATGAGCGGCTTTATGAAAATCGTGCCGGACAGATCCTTTGTGTATCCTATGCCCTGGCGACCTATGCCGCGCTTTTTCCCGATGGCGCGCCGCCTGACAGCTATGTGGCGGGCTATAGTGTCGGCGAAATGGCCGCATGGGGCGTGGCGGGGATCTGGTCTTTCGACCAGACGCTGGATCTCGTGGATTGCCGGGCGCGCCTGATGGATGACGCAAGTCGCCGGGATGACGGTCTTTGTTATATCCGGGGGTTGTCGCAGAAAAAGGTGGTTTCCCTTGCCCTGCATTTTGATTGCGCGGTAGCCATCGTCAATCCCGACCGCCTGTTCATTCTGGGCGGCGAACAGGGTGCCCTGAGCCAGCTATGTGCTAGCGCACTGGCGCAAGGTGCTGCGCGGGCCGGATTGTTACCCGTTCATGTAGCATCGCATACGGCGCGTCTTGTCCCGGCCGTTGCGCCCATAAGACAGGCTTTCGCTGCCCAACCGGCTGCCAAACCCACGCTTCGCCTGCTCACAGTGACCGACCAGAATATCGTGCGCGATCCGGAGAAAGCTCTTTCAGGCCTTGCCCGGCAGGTTGCACAATGTATCGACTGGGAAGCGACACTTCATGCGCTCAAGGAGCGTGAAGTTGAGCGCATACTGGAACTTGGTCCCGGATCGGCGCTTGCGGAGATGGCGCGCACGGTAATGCCGGATATGGCTGTGCGCAGCGTGACGGATTTTCGCAGCATTACCGGTATCCGCAACTGGATTGGCGCATGATGCCAGCTCTTCCTTCATGTGGCATATTCCCGCTAAATCAAGCCACTCAGAACTGGAATTTTCCAATTAATATCCCTTGAGCGGGTGGAAGATGGCACGCTTTGTAACTGGCGCAAGACGTATGCGGGCCTGATGCTCTCCAAATGAAGCGGCATGGTCGCTCGAAGAGGAGAATAAAAGAGCCTATTGAATTACCCCCATTCAAACAGCAATGAAATTTATGAACTCATGTTCTAAGCCGGTAGAAATCGATGAAAGCGCGCAAGGCCAGGCGCATCTGACGTCGGCTCGGATAATAGAGGTGAAGACCGGCAAAAGGTGGACACCAGTCCTCCAGCACCCGCACCAGCCGCCCTTCCGCCACAAGATCAGCCACAATATCCTCGAACATATAGGCAAGCCCGCCCCCATCCAGCGCCGCCGCGAGAACGATCCGGTCGTCATTGGCGATCAGCGGCCCGTCCACGCCGATTTCCAGCATCTGCCGTCCCTGTTCAAATTCCCAGCGATAGATGCGGCCGTTCGGAAAACGCTGGCACAGGCAGCGATGCCCCGCGAGATCGCGCGGATGAAGCGGTACGGCGGCATGCGCAAAATAGGCGGGTGCGGCGACAATGGCCGCGCGCAGATCGCCACTTATGCGCACCGCGACCATATCCGCTTCCAGATTATCGCCAAGCCTTATACCCGCATCGAAACCACCCGAAACAATGTCGGTGAAGCCGTTATCGATGCACAGGTCGAGCGTGATATCGGGATAGGCGCGCGAAAATTCCCCGAGGCGCGGAGCAAGTACGAATTGTGCCGCAATGAGCGGGGTGGAAATGCGCAGCAGGCCCGCTGGACGCTCGCTTGCATCCACCGCCGCGCCAAGAGCGTCGCTGATTTCTGCGAGCGCGGGCGCAAGCCGCTCCAGAAGCCGCTGGCCGGCTTCGGTGGGCGCGACACTGCGCGTGGTGCGGGCGAGAAGCCTGACGCCGAGGCTTACCTCCAGCGCCGCAACGGCATGGCTGACCGCCGAAGGCGCGATAGCCAGCTCCTTGGCGGCGCCTCGGAAACTGCCATGAGCGGCGACGGCAGCAAGAACGGCAAGTTGGGACAATTGGCTGCGATTCATTGTTCTAAAATAGTGAATAGCTCGTGAAAATAAATCGGTATTATCGAACGGATCAGGGAATCCTATCTTCACAGGCACAGGACTGATGCGCCATCCTGCTGCCAGCCAGTTCATGACAGCACACGCTCATCTTTACGAATCTGGGTCTTCACGAAAGGAATTCGACATGCAACACCGCAAACTCGGTCAGCAAATGAGCGTTTCGGCGCTGGGCTTCGGCTGCATGGGCATGACCTATGCCTATGGCGGACAGGACGAACAGGATGCCATCCGCACCCTGCACCGCGCCGTCGATCTGGGCATCACCTTTTTCGACACGGCGGAAGTCTATGGTCCCTATGATAACGAAAGACTTGTCGGCAAGGCACTCAAACCGTTCCGCGATCGTGTGACCATCGCCACCAAATTCGGCTTCAAGATCGAAAACGGCCAGATGAACGGCGTCGACAGCCGCCCGCAACATATTCGCGATGTCGCCGAAGCCTCATTGAAACGGCTCGGCATCGACGTGATCGACCTTTTCTATCAGCACCGCGTCGATCCCACGGTTCCCATCGAGGATGTGGTCGGCACACTCAAGGACCTCATTGATGAGGGCAAGATCCGCACCATCGGCCTTTCGGAAGCGGGTGCCGCCACGCTGCGTCGCGCCCATGCCGTGCATCCCATCGCGGCTCTGCAAAGCGAATATTCGCTCTGGGCGCGTGATCCGGAAGCGGAAATACTGTCCATCTGTCGCGAACTCGGCATCGGCTT
>JAATGD010000378.1 GCA_015654965.1 Hyphomicrobiales bacterium | reverse complement strand
GCGATCATGCTCGGAGCCGACAATCGCGATCTTGAACTTGCGCGGCAGATAGGAAAATTCCGGGTGCAACGACGACCATTGCCGCAGGATTTCCGCATAGGGGCGCGGATCGGCAACCTCGTCGGCAGCGGCCCCCGCAAAATGATCCGCCGTCACGTTGCGAATGCAGTTGCCCGAGGTCTGGATGGCATGCATCTCGACCTGCGACAGCTCTTCGAGAATGGCGGGCACGTCCTTGAGCGAAGGCCAGTTATACTGGATATTCTGCCGTGTGGTGAAATGCCCGAAACCGCGATCATAGACACGGGCAATATGGCCCAGCTTGCGCAATTGCCGGCTTGACAGCGTGCCATAGGGCACCGCCACCCGCAGCATATAGGCATGCAATTGCAGATAGAGACCGTTCATCAGCCGCAAGGGCCGGAACTGCTCTTCCGTCAGCTCGCCCGAAAGGCGGCGTTCGACCTGATCCTTGAACTGCGCAACACGGGCCGCAACAAAATCGCGGTCAAATTCATCGTAACGATACATGCTATTTTCCGGTTAGATATCAGGAGGCGCGCTTTAAAGGCGGATGACCAAAAGTGACAATGGTGGGGCCGGAGAGCCGGATGCGTTCACGCAGGCGAATGGGATAAAGGCCCTCGTCGCGCTCCTCGACATCGATCACATTCACATCGACCACCAGATTGGCACGGCTTGCGGCCTTGCCCGCCGCTTCCAGCGCTTCGACGGCTTCCGCATGGCGGGCGACGAGCGCGTTATCAATCGTTTCCTGCCATGATCCGTCCGCTCCAAGCCACACAGCCTGTCCATCGATGAGCCGGTTTGCAGTGAGAACTTTTACAACCATTTTCAAACTCCTCGATTTCAAGCGGCGACTGGCTGCTTGACGGGTTTACGGGCCAGTGCTTCAGCCTTATCGATTGCGGCACCGGCAACGGCGTCGCCGATAATCACCATCACGGGACCGGAAAGCGCGCGGGTTTCCAGTTCCGGCAAATCCTTCAAGGTGCCATGAAACAGCCGCCGGTCCGTGCGGCTGGCATTTTCGATCACCGCAACGGATGTATCTTCATGCAGCCCCGCAGAGACCAGCCGTGCGGCAACCGATGCGGCAACGCTTGCCCCCATATAGACGGCGATGGTCGCCCCCGAGACCGCGAGTTTTGCCCATCCGGGCAGCACATCGCCCGCCATATCGTGGCCGGTGGTAAAGACCAGCGACGAGGCGACACCGCGCAACGTCAGTGGCAGTTCCATGTCGGCGGCCGCCGCAAAGGCCGAGGTAATGCCCGGCACGACCTCGAAACCGATCCCCGCCTCGCGAAGTGCCGCCATTTCCTCGCCCGCGCGCCCGAACACCAGCGGATCGCCGGATTTGAGCCGCACCACGCGCTTGCCTTCAGCCCCAAGCCTGACCAGAAGCGCATTGATGTCACTCTGTTTCTTGGAATGGCAACCTTTGCGTTTTCCCACCGCAAGACGCTCGGCATCGCGACGTCCCATGGCAATAATCTCTTCGGGTACCAGCGCATCATGCACGATGACATCGGCCTGCATCAGCACGCGATGGGCGCGCAGCGTGAGCAGGTCTTGCGCACCCGGCCCCGCGCCCACCAGCCAGACATAGCCGGACATATCCGATTGCTGCGCGATGAGATCGTTTGCAGATCGATGAGCCTGTTCAAGATCGCCATTTTCAACGGCGCGTGAAACCGCGCCGGAAAAGAAGGCGTGCCAGAAGGAACGCCGCGCAAGACCTTTGGGCAAGGATTTTTCCACCCGCAAACGCCAGCTTTGCGCCAAATGCGCAAGATCGCCAAGTTTTGGCGAGAAGGCCGCATCGATGCGCGCGCGCACCATCTGCGCCAGCACAGGGGCCGCGCCTTCGGTGCCGATCGCAATGGCTATAGGTGCGCGGTTGACGATGGCAGGCGTGAGGAAATCGCACAATGCGGGACGATCCACGACATTGACCGGGATTTTCTGCGCCCGGACGATTTTTGCAATGGCACTGTCCAGAGCCTCATCGCCGGTTGCGACAAAAACCAGTTTCGCATCAGAAAGAACGGCGGGCGCAAAAGATGCCGCCACATGCTCCGCGCCATGACTCGCAATAAACGCCGCCAGATGCGGCTCGACCTCTGCGGCCACAATGCGCAAACGCGCCGATGTCTGTGCTATGAGACGCGCCTTGTTGAGCGCTTCCTCGCCGCCGCCGACGACAACCACCACCTCTTCCGCGACACGGAAGAAGGCAGGAAAATCAGCCAGTAAACGGGCAGGCGCAAGAGACACGGAAACCATCCTTTCAGGCATTTCCAGCGAAACCGGGAAACCGGCCTGGCATCTGGAAAGGCAGGGCAAGCAAGATGGCCGCCATTATTCCGCGCAACGCGAAATTTTATAAGAAACGGGCTTGCGCGCCGGAATGGCGCGGAGCATCACTTTTTCACGAAAAGGCCGTTTGCCGGATTTTCATTCCCCACCTGGCCATAATATATCCCATAAATTTTGTAGGATTTACATCGAGTTAGCGGTAATCGCCAGATGTGAAAAAGGCGGGAACATGCCGGGGCCAACGGCGCGGCAGCACGGCCACCAGATCGAAACGCAATGACAGGCGGGCATGGTCGGGCTGGCGTTGCAGCCAGAGATCGGCGGCGGCTTCGATGCGGC
>JAATGD010000319.1 GCA_015654965.1 Hyphomicrobiales bacterium | reverse complement strand
GGGGCTCGAACCCGCGACCTCCGGCGTGACAGGCCGGCACTCTAACCAACTGAGCTACACCCGCGCATTGCTTCAAGCCCGAAGGCTTGGTCACTCACCGGCATTTCATCCAGTGTGAGCGGTCGTTTAAGGGGTTCGCACACAAGTGTCAAGCAAGGGACCGTGAGAAAGCAAAAGAATTTTCAGCTTTTACCCAAAGCACCGATTTTGCCCTATTGTCCAAGATAGTTTTCGCCCTGCCCGCCTCTTGGCAACGGAAAAGAAAAGCCCCGGAAAATCCGGGGCTGATCAGAATTACTGCGGCAATTGTGCGCCAGCCTTGCTGACCGTATCGGCCAAGGTCTTGCAAATCTGCTCTTCGGAAATGTTCTGCGCCTTGGCGCTGGTTGCAAGATCCTGCTCCATTCCCATGGCGGAAACCTTGCCCTGCTTGCCGCTTTCTTCCGCGGCATCGGCCTTGGCTGCATCGGCGGGCGCGGGAATCAGCGCAATGAGCTTCGACTGCACCTCAATGGCGGCACCGTCGGTAAACCCCTTTTCCTGACAATATTTCAGCACACCGAGCTGGTTGCGGGCGGCATTGTAAGCCATTTCCATCTGCTCGGGCGTTGGCTGCTGTGCAAAGGCTGAAGCCATGCCTGCCCCCATGAACAAGCCAGCCACTGAAAGACGTATTATATTGCGCATGATCATTCCTCTGTGATCTTCAACCTGCCCTCGTCAAATAGGCCCAGATCAACAGGGCTAAATAAGCAGGTCCAAATAAACAGGCCCAA
This sequence comes from Hyphomicrobiales bacterium, assembly GCA_015654965.1. Lineage (GTDB taxonomy): Bacteria > Pseudomonadota > Alphaproteobacteria > Rhizobiales > Rhizobiaceae > Brucella. Next base: position 7,471 of record JAATGD010000319.1, on the reverse strand, counting down.
ATAATCAGGCAATGACGCATGACCAAAATCAAGAAAAGTTAAAAACCGAAAAATATTACAATTTCTTCGGATTGTTTAAAAAGGATTGGCATCATCGTCTGGTATACGGTTGGAAAAATCTTTTCCATGCATTTGAATTAAATGATGACACCGCCTGCTGCTATACGACAAATGATCTGTTTTCAGGCTTTGAAAGCATTCAATTTGGAAAACCATCCACAATGATGAAATTTACCCTTGCGCTTGGCTCAGGAATTTTCTAAACGGCTCTCACACGACTGATGGATCAGTCGGGCGATTAGCTCAGTTGGTAGAGCGCTTCGTTTACACCGAAGATGTCGGGAGTTCGAGTCTCTCATCGCCCACCATTCCATTCTATTGAAATCATTAGAACCCCTTGCGTTGTAAGGCTTTTCGCCCATATTGACGTCACAAAGTGCGTCACAAAATGGGTTTGAGCATGGCTGGCAAGCTGCGACATTGGAAAGAACGGAACGGTCGTTATTCGGCCCGCGTTGTTATTCCGCCTTATCTACGAATCTATCTTGACGGTAAATCGGAGCTTGAAATTCAGCTAGGCGGCGATAAGCGTGACGCCTTGCGCAAGCACGCCGCAGCGGTCGCTTCCATCCAGAAGCAAATCGGTATTGCTCGACAGAAGTATGAAGCAGCAACCGGGCAGCAAGCGAGAGAACCATCTTATCCGCTGACGGCCAAGCAGATCGCGCTACGTGATTACGAAAGCCAGATTGTCTTTGATGCTGAAATCCGGGCGCATGATCATAACTACGCACAATTTGAAGTCGATGCCGACATAGCCACGATGTTCCGGGATGGATATTCAGGCAAGCTTACAGATGACGAACTCGACAGAATTGTGGGAACACGCGTCCGCCGTGCGCAGCTTCGCGGAAACACTATTGCTGAAAAGGGGGCACCCGAATGGCGAGAAATTGCCCGTGCGTTGTGCATTTCCGGCTATGAGGCAATGGCACGACAGTATGAGCGCAACGAGGGTGATTTTAATGGTCAGCCCTCGCACCCGCTTTTGAGCGCTGCGATTCAGGAAGAAGCCGCCCCGGCCCATATCGTTACCTTTGATCAGATTATTGACGACGAAACCAAGCGGCGCTCGCGTGGCAAGAACGCCAAACCATTGCCGGAAAGAACGGTGAAGAAGTATCGGGACGCTGCAAAGGAATTTGCGAAGCACCGGAAATCAAACAATGCTGCCACGGTAACAGCGATTGAGGGAAAACGCTGGATTGAGGCTATGCAGGACGCTGGCGAAAACAGCAACAGAACCGTCAAAGCCAAGTTTCAAAATGTTCGCACCGTCATGAATTGGGGCCGTCAGAATGATCCCGAAAACTTCTTCCCGGCTGGCAATCCGCTCAATGGGATCAAAACACCGGACTACAAAACCATCCCGTCTTATCTACGCGCCTACACTATGGAAGAAGCCAAGCTTGTTTTGAATGCAGCACGGGCGGAAGCGAAACCTATGTTTCGCTGGATACCGTGGCTTTGCGCCTATTCCGGTATGCGGGTGAGCGAAGCCGCAAGTTTGCAAAAGGAAGACTTTTTCAAAGTGGGCGAACGCTGGTTTTGGAAAGTGACCAGTGCAGGCAATCGGACCCTCAAGAATGATAGTAGTGAACGCCGTATTCCCGTTCACAAGGCTTTGGCGGATGAAGGGCTTATTCAATTTGTTGAAGCGTCATCCGGTGGACGGCTTTTCCGAGGCGAAACCAAGCAAGAAATCACGGTGCAGCCCCGCGTATCAACGTGGGTTCGCGAGCTAATTCCAATGGAAAAGCACCCCGAACTATCTCCTAATCACGGCTGGCGTCACCTTTTCGAAGACCTATGCAGACGCGACCGCGTGCCGGAAGATGCCAGAAACTACATGACGGGCCGGTCAGATGGCAGTTCGCAAGAGTTGTATGGGCGTAGTGATATCATGTTGCCGGGACTGGCCGATGCAATGGACCAGATCAAGGCGATCAACATCATTTGAGAGCGGAGGGGAAAGTGTCGGAAATAAAAATCAGGTTAATTGCCGACGAGAATCCATTTCAGACTTTTCAAGCTTCCCAATTAGGTGAGGAATGTAAGGAAGCGTATGAATTAATAGGGCGCATCCTAGCGTTGTGGAACAGAATAGAAAGTGACATTGTTTATTTGTCATCTTGGATTCATCCGATTTTGAAGGATGATTTGCCCCCTAAATTTAAAAATGAACCAAAGGGTTTAGATGGAAGATTGCGGTTCTTGCGATACCTATTTCAAGAATACCATGAGTTATCGATTTTTAGAGATGAGTTCGAAATCCATAAACAAAACATAGATGCGGTCAAAACAGACCGCCATCATATTGTCCATTGGAGCATACTTTCCATCGATAAAGCTGATGACGGGTTTTCTCTTAAGATGATGAACCCCGAGAAGCTTCCTCGCAAATTTGAAACCAAGATTGTTAGTCGAAGCCAGTTGCTGGAGCTTGCACATAAGCTGGGACGTATTGGATTGTCGCTGGGATTTTTCACGTCATCTTTCGATACCCGACTTAATCGCCAGTTTGGAAAATAATCCTATTAAAGGAAAATTTTCACTTTTGGGATTCACATCTGATTCTCGATATGAGAGAATCCACGTCAAGTTAAATCTGGCGTGGATTCAGTTTTGTTGCGTAAAGAGTTTGGCCGCGTAGTTAAGGCCTTTGGTATTGTGAAGGATCGAAAGGCGTATTCGACCTCCGATCCTTCCCTCGCCGGAATATTCGGCATTCGCCCTACTTATTCAGGCGTAAACATGAGCGGCACGAATGCGCTTTATGTTCCTGCCGTCCTGCAAGCCGTTCGCCTTATCTCTGAAACTATTGGGTCGTTGCCTTGCAAGGTTTATCGGGAAACCGATGAGGGTAAGGAAGCGGCCAAGGACCATTCGTCGTATCGCCTTGCACACAAATGGGCGAACGAATGGATCGGCGCGGGCAAGCTTCGCGAAGTCCTGACTGCCGACGCCTTAGTTCACGGAAACGGTTTCGCGAAAGTCGTTCGTTTCGATGATGGCAGACCGTTTGAGCTTCATCGCCTGAAACCCGGCACCGTCTCAATCCTTGAGGACGAATATACCGGCGCGCCTGTTTACCGAGTGTCGGAAAAGGGCGGTTCCCGCGAATATCCCCACACTGAAATTCTTCACGTCCCGTCTTTCCTCGGCACGTCGCCTATTGAATTTGGCAAGGAAGCAATTGGCCTTGCGGCGATCCTTGAACGCCACGGCGCACAGTTTTTTAGCTCTGGCGCTCGCCCTTCCGGCATAATCACCAATGAGAAATCGCAGGGAAATGAAGCGGGCGCAAAGACCGTAGCCAATATTTTGGCTTCATTCCGCAATTGGCAGAACGGCAGCAAGGGCGATCCCTTGGTTATGGATGCAGGCTGGAAATACGAACAGCCCGCCATGACCTCTACCGACGCGCAGTTTCTTGAAAACCGCCTTGAGCAGATCAATGAAGTTGCTCGCGTCTTTGGCGTTCCGCCGCATCTTCTTTATCAGCTAGACCGTGCCACGTGGAGCAACGCCGAACAGATGGGCGCAAGCTTCCTGCAAATGTGCCTTCGCCCTTGGCTGGACCGCTGGCAAGACGCTTACGCCATGGTGTTGTTGTCCGAAGACGAGCGCGACAACCATTATTTTGAATTTGTCACGGCAGACCTTGAGCGCGCAGACGCCGCAGGCCGCGCCGACATTTACACGAAGCTGATTGCCGCCCGCGTCTATACGCCGAATGAAGTCCGCGCCCGCGAGAATCTTCCGGCAATCGAAGGCGGCGACGAGCTTGCAAATCCCTACATCACCACGACCACGACCGGCCCCGCCAAGAACGGGCCGGATAAGGAACCCGCATGCCCGCCTATATCCTCCTTGCCCGGCATGAATTTTTTCAACAATCGTATGCGGTCCCGGCGCGATCCCGTTATAAATGAATTGTCAGCCGTTATTGGCGTTCCGGCTGGCATCCTTGGTTAGTAAGTTAAGCCCCGTATCGCATCCCGTCGCGGTATGGGGCTTAATTTTTCCTAAAGATAAGTAAGTGCTTACTTAATCTAACTTATTGATTAGCAAGGATTATTTATCTTGCACAGCGATTCTTCGCATGTCATGCTTGCCCTCGCAAATCACCCATTGAGGAAACCATGACCGAAGTGACAGACCACTATTTTCATTCCCATACTTACGAAGCCGTCATTGACCAGCTTGAGAATATCGCCCGGACGTTCGATCCGGCAGCGCCCGACGATTTGCGCACGCGTATCATTGAAGCCGTGGGCGAACTTGGCGCTTGGCCTGCTTATGCGTTCACCGGGCCGAATGAGAATCGCCCGGTTCAAAAAAGGGCTTGACTTGTAACTCAAATGCAATCATAACCCAGCTAAGATAGTTACACAGGGTAACGATATGGCAAAGAGTAACGCAGAGAAGCAACGGCGATACCGCGAGCGGAAGAAGGCGCAGGCGCAATCCGCATCTGCCCCGGTTCAACTGGCGTCCGATAGCAGCTTCGCAGAATACATCTATTCCGATCCCTACCGGGAAGAAGCATTTGAAACAGCCATGGGGCTTTTGGACCTTAGCGCCCTTCGCCCGGTTGATAACTGGATCAAAAAGGACGGCGCACTTAACCAGTGCATTGATATAATCGGGAACGATCACAACGGGGCAATCATGGCAATCGCCACCCTGACCGGCCTGATTAACGAATACAAGGTCGCATTGCTTGAGGCGCGTATTCGCGAAATTGAGACGGCAGACCTCGCCACTCCGGCGCTTAAAGAAGCGGCGGAAAAATACCTAGTCGAGTTGGATCGCCTGAAAAAACAGTTTCACCGGAAGAACCGATACGAGTTTCTTCCGATGGAAGTAGCGGGCGAATAGCCCCTCCAGAAAGGGAACGGCAAAGCGAAGTTTGGTCGCAGAGCTTCGCCGTCCCGCAGTCCTGAAACATCGCAACCACAGGAGTAATCGCGATGACGATTGAAAATAACACGACCCCGGCACCCGCCGCAACATATACCCATGACACCTTGAGCTATGGGGATTTCTTGGCTTACGCGAATTCCCTTTCCGGTCCTGTTATTGAGGCGGATACCCGGAACGCCACGCAAAGGGTTACATCTGGTCGAAAGCGCACCCGGCAAGCCGTTCGTCAAGGAGAGTTTTGGGAACTGGTTCCGCGAGGCCTGCAATTCGGCAGGCATCACTAAATCTGCGCATGGCTTGCGAAAGCTGGCGCCACTCTCGCAGCTGAGGATGGAGCGGCCACCCATCAACTTCTTGCGCAATATGGATGGACCAATATTGCGACTGCTGAAATCTACACAAAGGGAGTTGACCGGCATCGTCTGGGGATAGAGGCAAGCCGTATTGTTGCCGATCAAATCCAGAACATACCCCCCCTCACCCGTAAATCAGGTGAGGGATCAATCAAGAATAAGCCAATAAAAACAAAATCTTAGAAAACGGGTTATGGTCTCTCATCGCCACCATTTATCCCCTTGAAAAATAACCGGATTTTTTCTTCCTTCTAGCTTTGAAACAGTCAGGTTTCGGATATGCTGCAAGGTTTTAGCCTGTGCGGCTGGCGGTAGCGCATAGCCCGAATTGCCTTGTGGCGCCTGCATGCGCCAGCAAGGTCGCTATCAAACTCTCAATCAGCCTATGGCTTTGCTTGCGGGGCGGGTTCAGGCGTTTCCGGCTTGGGCTTTTGAAAACGCAATTCAAAGGGAGCGACAAGCCTTTTAGGCTTGTCGCTTGCCATATCCGACGTAAATGGCGGAAACGCCGCGCCCGCAGTCGGAACCTTCAAGGCTGCTGCATCGACCAGATCATCGCCCGAGCTTTCGATCAATTCGACATTGGAAACCGTGCCATCCGGCGAAAGGTAAAAACTGATTCTGGGCTTGAAGACCCCATCAAGTTCAAGAGGGCGAAGTTCGCGTGACAAGATAGCGCCATAGCGTTGCAGGATGCGCGTGACTGCCGCCTGCCATTCTGCCTGATTGGTGACAGCGGGAGTTTCAACGGTTTCAGACGGCGATGTTTCAGCCGCAGCGCCTGCATTGGTCTGTGCAAACGATGGCACGGCCAATGTGGCCGCCCAAAGCGCAGAACCGAGCATCATGATCGGGCGGAAATTATTGCGGCTTGGCATGCTCATCGTCCTCAGATTGCTGATCATTCGGAATATTCTGGCAATATCATCAGGCGGGACAATGCTTCCTGCCCCACTTTTGTCATATCCTGTTATCCGGCCATGTAAATACATGCCACGACCGAAAGCATGTCGTGGAAAAGCGAGAGCCGCTTTACCACCAATTAATATGACCAAACAAGTCATATATAAATTGCCTAACAGTGATCAAGGCGCTATGAGCAACACCAATCAACGGTGTTCCTGTGACAAAGCCAGCCAAATTCGATTCCGATTTTCGTGTTCTGCCCGCGCACGCAGGCCCCTCGCCCCATGGTGAAACCGGCCTGCTGCTCGATGCGGCCATGATCACCTATTATGACGATTTGTGCCGCACCATGCAGCGCCGCGGACATGTGTCCACCAATGTTCAGGATATAGTGCACGATCTTTACGTGCGGTTGCGCGACAACAAAACCAGCCTTGAAGGCAAGACATCCCTGCGCGCTTTTCTCATGCGGGCTGCAATCAATCTGGGGCTGGACCGTTTTCGCCGGGAAAAACTGGAAGCGTGCCTCTTTGCCGGTTCCAGCATTGAGGCTGAACAGGTCATCGCCCGGAACGGCACCGATATCGACACGATCCTCGACATCCCGCAACGGCTCGCTTGCCTGCGTGAAGCCATTCTGGAATTGCCGCTCAAGCAGCGGCGCATTTTCATCGCCAGTCGTATCGGCAATCTTTCGCCTGACGAGATTGCCTGCCGCTTTGACATATCGCGCAATATGGTGGACCGGCATTTGCGCAAGGCGCTGCTGCATTGTCTGGAGCGGCTGGACAGCCTTGATCCATGACCATGGCGCATGAAATGAACACGCTTAAAGAAGACAGGCGCATTCGCGAAATAGCGGTCGACTGGTTGTTGCGGCTGGAAGCCGAACCGGACGATTCCGCCATTGCTGAAGCCTGCATGCGCTGGCGCGAGAAAGATGTGCGCCACAACCGCGCCTTTGAAAAAGCCTTTCGCACCTTTGGCGACAGCCGCATTCTACTCAGGCAGGATATCGAATTTGCCAAAAAAGCAAGCGGGCATGCGGCCAAGAAAACTCATAAGCGAGGATTGGGCCATACGGCTCTGGCTATTGCGCTGATCGGCGCGGGGATTGGCACATTTATCGCTTTTGACGGTCCGATGCGGCTTCAGGCTGATGTCATGTCCGCCTATAATGAAATGCCCGTCATTCACCTGTCCGATGGCTCGACCGTGCATCT
>JAATGD010000327.1 GCA_015654965.1 Hyphomicrobiales bacterium | reverse complement strand
TCGACCGTTGCTGGACGAAAGCCTGATGTCGCAGTTGGACGAAATGCTTCGACAATAATCTTTACTCTTTGTTTTCCCAATCTTTTTTCTAAGGCGTCGGCATAATCGCGGGCGACCGCAGGAGAGCGGACTTCCACTCCCACGCCATCCTGGAAAAGAATGCCGACATCTGGCGGCAGCCAGCCTGCTACCCAATCGGCAAATTCCTTGGCACCGATATTATAGCCTTCATAGGCGCTGACCCATAGAGGGCGGGGCAACTGGGCGAGTGCTTGCGGCATCAGTTCGGGCGCATTCTGCCATGACGGGTCCACCTCGACCGGAAAATAGTAGCCGGTGATATTGATCGGCAGTTTTTCCCGCGTAATTGCTTTTGAACGCCGGGCAAGTTCGAGGACATTGGCGCGTGCCTGGGGTTCCGAGTAACGGCCCGCCAGCCCCAGAATGACATTTTTTGCCCAAGGCTGATGGGCGACATCAAACCAGTCGATTGCAGGCTTGGCTCGATTGCCCTTATCGACGAAGGAAATATCATCGACCTCGGACCATTGCACCAGAAGTGTGTCGGCCCCAAGCCTGTCCCAGTCGCCGTGGATGGCAGCCGTCGCATAATCGACCTGCCATGCAATGCCCTTGATCGGCATTTTGTCGCTTTTCCAGAGCAAGCTCCAAAAGGAGAAGATGCCTGCCAATGCCAGAACCATTATGCTGGTCGCCCACAGCATCCTCGATTTTCGGGATATCAATTGAGCGCTCCCATTCTTGATCTGGCCCATCAGCGATTATAAATATGGAGCGTTTCCTGATTATTACAGCAGGAAACGCTCCACTTGCCTATTTCAGCTTGCCGCCATGCCTTGAGACAGACGTGACTGCGCCATGAGGGCGTGGTCAAGGGCGGTCTGGCTGATGACATTGCGTGTCACCAGATAGGCGCCCACAAGGCCGTCACGACTTGGCGAATAATCACGCATTGCCGTCTCAAGAGCATTTTGCGTCAGAATACCCTCATCGACAAGGACGGTGCCAAGCAGCGAAACGCGTGCATCCATATTAGTGGAGCCATTGCCACGCAGGATACGCAGACCGGCATTGATATCCCGATCACGCACGATGAGCTGTTGCGGCGCATAACCCAATACAGCCTTGATCTGCTCAACACTTTCAGCGGACAAAGGTGAGGAGACAGCGAGCCTTATCTGGCCGCTTTCATCAGGGGCGAGGGCAAGCGCACGCAGGCGGACGCTCAGATCAACCGGCAGGAATTGCTTGCCTGCCAGAATATCTTCTTCGCTGATTGCCGTCATTTCCAGACCGGACTGGAATGCAACCGCTTCTGCCAGAACTTCCTCTGCAAGCCAGCCTTCCTGAACCAGAATGCGACCAAGTGGCGTGTTCTTGTCTTTCTGCTTGTCGAGCGCAGAATTAAGCTGGTTTTCGTCGATCGCATGCCACAGCGTCAACAGATCACCCAGCCGCTGTCCGTCGCCTACGAGCCCGTCGGCAGTTGGAAAGTCGTGCATGGTCTTGTCCCAGACGAGCGGTTTTCCGGTCACGACATGGACAATATACTGCTTCCAGGCGCGTGACATCGCCATGAAGTTCACCATATTGCCGACCACCATACGCGGAATGGACAGAATCCCGTGTTCCCATCCGAACATGCGTCCGGTGAAATAGACCCTCTGCACAAGGCGCAGGATCAACGCTATCGCATTGAGGCCAAGAATGACGCCCACCCAACCCTGCAAGGACAGAAGCGGCGGATACTGGATGCTGAGCAACCCGCTCATGAAGGCAATCTGGAATATGATATATTGCGCGGCCAGAAGATAGGCGAGGATCGCGATGAAAGCGGTCACCATGCCCTTGCGGTCACGCAGGAGGAAATAGCGGTCCACCAGCGAACCCGCCCAGCCGAAATAGGCCCAGCCCTGAAAGCAGATGCCCAAGGACCAACGGGCTTTCTGGCGATAGGAGGTGCGGAAGGTATTGGGGAAATATTCGCGCACGCTCAGCGGCATGCTCAATATCTTTTCCTTTGTGCGGCCATAGCCAAACCAGCTTTTGCGCATGACGCGATATTCCACCGGAAAACGCGCCAGAATGGAATGCATGCCATGGGCAGAGAGGCGCACGCCGATGTCGTAATCTTCGGTCAATGTCTGGGTGTTGAACGGCTGGTTATCCGTTTCTGACGCAAGCGTCAGCAGCGCACGGCGCGAGAAACAGGTGCCGACACCGGCGGATGGCACGGTCTTGGCGAGGCTTTCGCGAACCACGAGGTCCTTGGCGTGCCATTCCGCGAACTCGTCCATATAGACGCCCGCCACCAGCTCATACCAGTTACGTTCCAGCGATCCGACGGGGATCTGGATCAGGTCCTTGCGGGGCAGCAGATAATTATAGAACTGCAATTCAAGCGGGTGCAGAATGTCTTCGCTGTCATGTAGCACCACGCCGGCAAATTCGATGCCGTGCTTCTGCTCATGCGCGAAAATTGCTTGCACAACCCAGTTCAGGCAGTCGGCCTTACAGGTCGGGCCATCATGGGGCACTTCCACACGCACCAGCTGTTTGTAGCGGCGGCGCATCCGTTCCACTTCCTTGATGGTCGCGGCATCATTGCGATAGGTACCGGCGAAAATCGTATAGGAACGGTAATCGAGCGTCTGCACCATGTTTTCCAGCATGGGGGCGATGACATCATATTCCAGCCATGCCGGAACCATGATCGCGATATGCTGCTCGGGACGATTGCGCAATTGCTCGGGCCTGAGCGGTTGATAGCGCCGCTTGACAGTGAGTGAGCGATAAATCTCCCTTACCCAATACCAGGCATCGATGAAAAGATCATCGATGCTGGAGATGAGGATAATGATAGAGACCGCAACCGCCGCATATTCAAGCCACTGATAATAATCAGCAAACAGGTACGGCCAATAGAGAGACATCTATCCTACTGCCTTTCAGTCGTTCTTTGCACGTTTGCGCGCAAAATGCGCCAGCACGAGCACCAGAAGAAACGCCAAGATCAGACCCGATGTGAGAAGCCAGGTCAAATTGCTCAGCCAGTTGGACGGGTTGAGAAGCCTCTCCATGATCGAACCGCCGCCCTGACGCTCGCTTGAAGCATCTGCGCTCAGATAGCTTGGCGTTCCTGCACTGTTGACGGAGGCAATGGCACCCTGATCGCCAATGACCGCAATGTCGCCACGCGGCAGCACGAAAGCCTTGTCGAAGTTCGGTCCGGCACCCACGGAGTTGTAGGCAATACCGGGTTTTGAGCCTTTGGTGACGGCTTGCAAAACACCGACATCGTTCAGGCCTTCCACATCGTAGAATACCTTGCCCTTCTGATCGGCAATGGAAAGCCGATCACCACTTACTTTAACCGCATCCACAGCGCCCGCAATGGGCAAATCGAAAGCAAGGAATGGCTTTTCAGGCGTCACT
>JAATGD010000170.1 GCA_015654965.1 Hyphomicrobiales bacterium | reverse complement strand
TTCCAGTCCGCAGATCATCGCATCGGCTTCGTCGCGCATCACGGCCAATGCCGCAATTGCGGTCGAGTTGGTACGCACGATGGTACGGGCGGCTTCCGGCGTCACACCCTGACGGCCAGTCAGCGACAGGTAAAGATCGACATAATCGCGATAGCGCGGATCGTCTTCGGGGTTGATAAGTTCAAAATCAACGCCTGCGCGGATTTTAAGACCATAGCGGCGCAGACGCGTATCCACCACCTGTGGGCGACCGACGAGAATGGGTGCGGCAATGCCTTCCTCAATTACCACCTGGGCAGCACGCAGCACACGCTCATCCTCGCCATCGGCATAGATGACGCGCTTTGGCTTTGCCTGGGAGCGGGCGGCGGCAAAAACCGGCTTCATGATAAGACCGGAACGGAACACAAAACGGTTCAGCCGGTCGAGATAGGCTTCCATATCCTCGATGGGACGGGTTGCGACACCGGTTTCCATGGCGGCTTTTGCCACCGCTGGTGCAATACGCAGGATCAACCGCTGATCGAAAGGCGAGGGGATGATGTAATCCGTGCCAAAGGTCGGCGTGTCGCCCGAATAGGCCTTTGCGGCCACATCGGACGGTTCTTCGCGGGCAAGGCCCGCAATGGCGCGGACAGCGGCCAGCTTCATCTCTTCATTGATGGCTGTGGCACCGACATCAAGCGCGCCGCGAAAAATATGCGGGAAGCAGAGAACATTGTTGACCTGATTGGGGTAATCCGAGCGTCCAGTGCAGATCATGGCGTCAGCGCGCGCTGCGCGCGCTTCTTCCGGCCTGATCTCCGGGTTCGGATTGGCGAGCGCCATGATCAGTGGCTTTTCAGCCATCTGCTTGAGCAGTTCCGGCTTTAAAACACCTGCCGCCGAAAGCCCAAGGAAAACGTCCGCGCCGCCAATGACATCCGCGAGCACACGGGCATCGGTTTTTTGCGCGTAAACTTCCTTCCAGCGGTCCATCAGCGTGTTGCGACCGTCATAGACCACGCCTTCAATGTCGCAAACCCAGATATTTTCGCGCTTCGCACCCAGATTGACCAGAAGATTGAGGCAGGCGAGTGCTGCCGCGCCCGCGCCGGAAGTGACGATTTTCGCCTCGGAAATCTTCTTGCCTGCAAGTTCCAGACCATTGAGCACAGCCGCTGCAACAATGATGGCCGTGCCGTGCTGGTCATCATGGAAAACCGGAATGTTCATTTTGGCGCGAAGCTGTTCCTCCACCTCGAAACATTCGGGCGCCTTGATGTCTTCGAGATTGATACCTCCGAATGTCGGCTCAAGCGCTGCCACAACATCCACAATACGCTCGATCTCATGCGCATCGATTTCGATATCGAAAACGTCGATATCCGCGAATTTCTTGAAAAGAACCGCCTTGCCTTCCATCACAGGCTTGGATGCAAGTGCGCCGATATTGCCAAGACCCAGAACCGCTGTGCCGTTGGAAACCACAGCCACAAGATTGCCGCGCGCGGTATATTCGGCTGCAAGTGCCGGATCATCCTGAATGGCAAGGCAGGGAGCCGCCACGCCGGGAGAATAGGCAAGCGCCAGATCGCGTTGGTTTCCGAGCGGCTTGGTCGCCTGAATTTCCAGCTTTCCGGGCTTCGGATAGCGGTGGTAGAACAGGGCGGCCGTATCGAAATCCGACAGGGTAGACTTGGAGGTTGGTTTCTTGGTCATGTCGCATCGCTTTCCGGTTATTCATGCCGCAGGAAAATGCGGCGCGCAGAAGGTGCAAAAAAGCACCGGGCCTTCGGCCTTGTGGTTCTAATCCAGGTTTTCAGGATTCTATAGACCCATTTTGGAGAATAAGTTTATCCATGAGAGGGCAAATCGGTAGGGCAGTGGATGAAGGCTTGTCCCTCATTGCTTCGTTATCCTTGAGACATGCCATCAGCGGCAGGGGCAATCAACTCAAATTTCCCGGAATTTGTATAACGCGCTGATGTGTCCACTTTTTCTCATAGGCTGAAAAAAATGACAGGCTCCCATAAGGCCTTGGGATCTGCGTTTCAGAAAACCGTCATATCACTGTGACAAGAATCGGGTTTTGTCGGCTCAATAAGGGATTTTCCGGTTTAAGGGTCCATTTTGAGGGATAACCCAATGAACACCGATCCGACGCAGGCAAAGAAGTTCCGAACGCTGTTTATTTCCGATGTGCATCTGGGCTCGAAAGCGGCGCAGGCTGATCTTCTGCTGGATTTTCTGCGTCACCATGAGGCCGATACGATCTATCTGGTCGGTGATATCGTGGACGGCTGGCGATTGCGCCGCAACTGGCACTGGCCACAGGAACATAATGATGTGGTGCAGAAACTTCTGCGCCAGAGCCGCAAGGGCGCAAGCATCATCTACATCGCCGGCAATCACGACGAGTTCCTGCGCAATTTTCAGGGTACGCATTTTGGCGGTATCGAGGTCATGGACCGTGCCATTCATGAAACGGCCGATGAACGCAAGTTTCTGGTCATCCATGGCGACCAGTTCGACGTGGTGGTGCGCAATGGGCGTTTCATCGCCTATCTGGGTGACTGGGCTTATGATACGGCGATCTGGATAAATCGCGTCATGAGCCGCATCCGGTCCTTTTTCGGACTGCGTTACTGGTCCTTTTCCGCATGGGCCAAGTTTCGCGTCAAAAAGGCCGTCAATTTTATCGGCCATTTCGAGGAAGTCGTGTCGGAAGAAGCGCAGCGCATTGGCGTGGATGGCGTGATCTGCGGGCATATCCATCATGCCACCATCGAGATGATGAATGGTGTTGAATATATCAATACCGGCGACTGGGTTGAAAGTTGTACCGCGGTTGTCGAGCATTTTGACGGCCGCATGGAACTCATCGACTGGACGCATATACGGGACCGCCGTCCGGCTTCCGACAAAAAGCAGGCAATGATAGCTGAGCCTGAGGACGGTATTGTCATTCCATTGCCGCGCCCAGCCCGCGAAATCGAGAAGATCGGCTGATGAAGAAGATCGCGATCATCACTGATGCCTGGCACCCGCAAGTCAATGGTGTCGTTCGTACATTGAGCAAATGCCGTGATCTGATGCTGGAACGCGGTTATGCGGTCGATATTATCTCGCCGCTCGATTATCGCTCGCTTCCGTGTCCAACCTATCCAGAAATAAGGCTGGCGCTGACGACGCCGGGATTCATTCGGCGGCGACTGGTGGATTTGAAGCCAGATTATATTCATATCGCCACAGAAGGCCCGCTTGGTATTATGGCACGGCGGGCATGCCTTAAATTGGGCTGGCAATTCACCACCAGCTTTCATACCCGTTTTGCCGAATATGTCGCCGAGCGCTTTCCGGTTCCCTTGAGTTGGACCTACGGTTTTCTGCGCCGGTTTCACAATGCGGCGTCGCATACGCTGGTGCCGACCCAATCTATCCTCAACGATCTGGGCGAACGCGGTTTTACGGGGCTTGACCTCTGGACCCGTGGCGTAGACCGCTCGCTGTTTTATCCGCGCTCCGATGTAAAGCGAGATTTACCGGAGCCGGTTTTCATCTGTGTCGGGCGGGTGGCTGCGGAAAAAAACCTTGCCGCTTTTCTGGACCTCAAATTGCCAGGTACGAAACTCGTTGTCGGCGATGGTCCAGCGCTTGAGGACTTGAAATCGCGCTATCCTGATGCGGTTTTTGTGGGAAAACGCGAAGGCGAGGCGCTGGCAAAAACCTATGCGGCGGCAGATGTGTTCGTTTTCCCAAGCCGGACCGATACGTTCGGTCTTGTTTTGCTGGAAGCCATTGCATCGGGTCTGCCGGTGGCGGCTTTTCCTGTGCCCGGGTCAAAGGATGTTATCGGCGCGACTGGCGCGGGCGTGTTGTCGGAAGATTTACAGGCCGCCTGTCTGGCCACACTCGACATGCCGTCCTTCGTGCCGGAAGACGTGTTGAAGCCGTTTACGTGGGACGCCTGTGCCGATATTTTTGAAGAGGCCTTGATGCCGATAACGACTCTTGACCAGAAAAGCGCATATGCGTCCGCTCAGCCCCAGACGGCGGCTTCCGGCGGGTAAACAAGCGCTCTATCATAATGAAGCCCCGGCTCCCGGTCGCGTGCCAGAAGGAGAGGGCCGTCGAGATCGACCACCTCTGCATTTTGTGCCAAAAGCACGGCAGGCGCCATGCCGAGCGACGTGCCAACCATGCAGCCGACCATGATTT
>JAATGD010000368.1 GCA_015654965.1 Hyphomicrobiales bacterium | reverse complement strand
TTGACAATCGCACAATAAGCGCATGACCCGCGCATAAACACGAGAAGAAAGAGCATTTTGGAATGGCCAGATTCTGGGTTGGTACGAGCTGGAAAATGAACAAGACGCTTGCTGAGGCCCGCGCCTTTGCAAGCGCGTTAAAAGACGCCGACGGCGGTCGCTCAGAAGACATCCAGCGCTTTGTCATTCCGCCCTTTACCGCAGTGCGCGAAGTCAAGGACATCCTGTCCGGCACGTCCGTCAAGGTCGGTGCGCAGAACATGCACTGGGCCGATCAGGGCGCATGGACCGGCGAAATCTCGCCATTGATGCTCAAAGATTGCAATCTCGACATCGTCGAACTCGGCCATTCCGAGCGCCGTGAACATTTTGGCGAAACCAACGAAACCGTTGGCCTCAAGGTCGAAGCCGCCGTGCGCCACGACCTCATCCCGCTCATCTGCATCGGCGAAACATTGGAAGACCGCGAAAGCGGACGCGCGGCGGATGTGCTGGCGCAAGAAGTGCGCGGCGCGCTTTCCAAATTGTCGGACGAGCAGAAGAAAGCCGAAATCCTGTTCGCCTATGAGCCGGTCTGGGCCATTGGCGAAAACGGCATTCCGGCTTCCGCCGATTATGCCGACGCCCGTCAGGCTGAAATCATCGCTGTGGCGGAGAGCATTCTTGGCCGCCGCGTGCCCTGCCTTTATGGCGGCTCGGTCAATCCCGGCAATTGCGAGGAACTGATCGCCTGCCCGCATATTGACGGCCTGTTCATTGGCCGTTCGGCGTGGAACGTGGAAGGCTATCTCGATATTCTGGACAAGTGCGCCAGAAAGATTAAATCCAATTAAAGGAGAAAAATCATGAAAGTAGCAGTAGCAGGCGACAGCGCCGGTGAAGGTCTGGCGAAGGTTCTGGCGGATCACCTCAAGGATCGTTACGAGGTTTCGGAAATCTCGCGCACCGATGCGGGTGCCGATGCCTTCTATGCCAATCTTTCGGACCGCGTGGCCTCTGCCGTTCTCGACGGCACCTATGACCGCGCCATTCTGGTTTGCGGCACCGGCATCGGCGTCAGCATCGCGGCCAACAAGGTTCCCGGCATCCGCGCGGCCCTGACCCACGACACCTATTCGGCGGAACGCGCAGCGCTTTCCAACAATGCGCAGATCATCACCATGGGCGCACGCGTTATCGGCGCTGAAGTGGCAAAAACCATTGCCGACGCCTTTCTTGCCCAGACATTCGACGAAAAGGGCCGTTCGGCTGGCAATGTCGATGCGATCAACGACGTCGACGCCAAGTACAACAAGTGCTGATTTCTGATATTTGAAACCAAAAAGCGGCAGGTGGTTTTCCTGCCGCTTTTTATTTGCGCATAGAATAAAACCTAGCTGAATTTCGGGTCCAGAGAGCCATCGCGATAGCGCTTTGCCATTTCCGACAGCGGGATCGGACGAATGGACGCGGCATGGCCAGCGGTGCCGAACTGCTCGAAACGATCCTTGCAAAGTTTTGTCATCGCAGCCATGGCAGGCTTGAGATATTTGCGCGGGTCAAATTCGCTCGGGTCTTCCTGAAGCACCCGGCGGATCTGGCCGGTCATCGCCATTCGGTTATCGGTGTCGATGTTGATCTTGCGCACGCCATGCTTGATGCCGCGCTGGATTTCTTCAACTGGCACACCCCATGTCGGCTTCATCTTGCCGCCATATTTATTGATGATTTCCTGCAATTCTTCCGGCACCGAAGATGAGCCATGCATGACGAGATGCGTGTTTGGCAGCTTGCGATGGATTTCCTCGATTACATTCATCGCAAGCACCGAACCATCCGGCTTGCGGCTGAACTTGTAGGCACCATGCGAGGTGCCCATGGCGATTGCCAGCGCGTCAACCTTGGTTTCGCGCACGAATTTCACCGCCTCATCCGGGTCGGTCAGAAGCTGGTCATGCGACAGTTTTCCTTCCGCGCCATGTCCGTCTTCCGCGTCCCCCATGCCGGTTTCAAGCGATCCCAGAACACCAAGTTCACCTTCGATAGAAATACCGCCCAGATGCGCCATCTCGCTGACCTGACGCGTGACCGAAACGTTATAATCCCAGTCGGCTGGCGTCTTGCCATCGGCCTTGAGCGAGCCATCCATCATGACCGAGGTAAAGCCGGACTGAATGGCCGTCATGCAGGTGGCGGCTTCATTGCCATGATCGAGATGAACGCAAACCGGAATATGCGGATAGATTTCGGTCACGGCATCCATCATATGGCGTAGCATGATGTCGTTTGCATAGGAACGCGCACCTCGTGAAGCCTGCAAAATAACCGGTGCGTCAACGGCATCCGCGGCTTCCATGATGGCGAGCGCCTGTTCCATGTTGTTGATGTTGAATGCCGGAACGCCATAGCTGTGTTCAGCAGCGTGGTCGAGCAATTGCCGCAACGTAATACGTGCCATTTGAGTATCCTCCTGATCAGTTGCGCCCACGCGCGTAATATTGGCCAAGAACATCGACTTCTTCCGCAACACCGAACACCAGCGCGCTGCGCTCGTGATAGGCTTGCGGAACGATATCGAGGATTGATGTGGAACCGTTGGTTGCCTTGCCGCCCGCCTGTTGGCTGAGAAACGCAATCGGATTGGCTTCATAAACGAGGCGCAAACGGCCATTTTCATAACCCGGACGCGCATCGTCCACATAGAAGAAGATACCGCCGCGCTGCAT
>JAATGD010000308.1 GCA_015654965.1 Hyphomicrobiales bacterium | reverse complement strand
TAAAACGTTGCGGAAAATGCGGTGATGGTTGCCAGCGCGGCGAAGTCGGAGAGAAGGTCACGCATCGGCGTCACCTTTGGCCTTGGCGAGTTCCCTTCGGATCCGGCGCACCGTGTCGCCTTCTAAGGGAGAAAGCGTTTCGATCAGGTCCAAAGATTCTTCCAGCGCCTCTACGAGAGCGTCATGGGAGTTTACGCAGCGGACGATGTGAGCGGCGTTGGCCTCACTGTCTGTTTCTGCGATGACGCGGACACCCGTTTTATGAGCGCAGGGGAGCCAAAAAGGTATTTTACCCAGAACATATTGCGCTCTTGCGAGAGGCCCTTTCGTGTCAAAACTTGAACTCAAAAACCGTAACGGCGTCTGGTATGCCGTTGGCACAATCGCCGGAAAGCGCATACGAGAAAGCCTTGGCACTCGCGACAAGCAAGTCGCAGAGCAAATCAGGGCGCAATACGAAGCGCGTTTGTGGAAAAGTCATACCTATGGCGAGGAAGCGGTAAGGCTCTTTGAAGAAGCTGCTACCAGTTATATGCAGCAGGGAGGCGAGAGCCGCTTCCTTGCGCCCATCATCAAACATTTCAAGGGCCGCGCCATCGGCACAATAAAGCCTGCTGAATTGCGTTCTATGGCTATGACAATATATCCCATGGCAGCACCTACAACGCGCAACAGGCAGGCAATAGCGCCAGCGCGAGCTGTTATTAATCATGGACATGATTTGGGATGGTGCAGCCCTATCAAGGTGAAAATGTTCGACGTGCCAAAGTCGAACAAACACAAGCCAGTTGATCGAGACTGGCTTAATGCCTTCATGTCTCAAGCCGACAAAGACAAGTTGTTTCACCTGTCTGCAATCGTGCTGTTTATGAACCAGACCGGCGCGCGCGTATCGGAGGCCACCCGCCTGATGGGTGAGCACGTAGATCTGGGCAAGCGGATCGCAATGCTTGAAAAGACCAAGACAGATGAATGGTCTGTTCGGCACCTGACAGGCGAACTGGTCACGCGCATTGCCGCACTTGGTTTGGTAGAGGGTGAGCCAGTATTTCGATACACTGACACCAAGGCCGTCAATCGCAGAATCATTGCTGTCTGTAAACGAGCAGAGATAGAGAAGCGAACCACGCATTCGGCGGGACGTCATTCATTCGGAACGAACGCCATGGCTGTACCCGATGCCGATATCAAGGCTGCGATGGATGCCGGTGGCTGGAAATCAGCAAAGCTATTTCTGGAAACATATGTTCATAGCCACGATGCGGGCAAAAAACTTGCAGAGAAGTTTGATAAGCAGACTGGCCTAGTTGGCACAAAATTGACACAAGAAAATTCAAGAAAAGGCTATCGCTTTGGAAAGAAAAGGTAAATTGGTACTCATGCACCTACCTTGGTAATGGAGAGGTCGAGAGTTCAATCCTCTCTCGCAGCACCAGTCTATCAGACTGAATGCGATTAC
The DNA here is from genome assembly GCA_015654965.1 of Hyphomicrobiales bacterium. Taxonomy (GTDB): domain Bacteria; phylum Pseudomonadota; class Alphaproteobacteria; order Rhizobiales; family Rhizobiaceae; genus Brucella. Next base: position 8,264 of record JAATGD010000308.1, on the reverse strand, counting down.
CTTCTTGAAAGACAACACCTTTTGGTCGATCTTCTGATACACAGAGGTGGTTCACATGAGTTTGTTTATGCGTTGTGATTGAATACCGGGTTGCCCTGGTGTGTCTGGTGCACGACGATTGCAATATTCATTTACTTCCAAATAATGTCATCCAGTTAGATGAAGATATATAAGCACGCTCAAACCAATCGAAAGGATTGATTATGAAAATTATAGCTACCTTCTGCGTATCGGCGATTGCTGCCATTGTAATTGCTTCTCCAGCATTGGCTGACCGCCACCCGAACGCCGAAGAACGCAAACAGATCGAGACCGTCCTCACCAATGCCGGTTACGCCTCCTGGGGCGCAATCGAACTGGATGATGACCGCGTATGGGAAGTTGACGATGCCCGCCATTCCGACGGCCACCGCTACGATCTTGATCTGGACACCAAGACACTAAAGATCATCAAGAAAGACCACGACTGATCCAACTTTAATCTGAATCACGACGTTGATGCAGCACTCCGTGTGAGCACACATCACATGCTCGATCAGAACAAATAAAGAAGAAAAGTTGGAACGGTTAAATTTTCCAGTTGGAACTTTTGGAAATCAATAAACCCAAGTTATTGATTTTATGGCGATCCCGGCAGGACTTGAACCTGCGACCATCGGCTTAGAAGGCCGGTGCTCTATCCAGCTGAGCTACGGGACCTCGCTTATGCAAACGAAGATATCGGCACAGGCCCGGCAAAGCCCGTGCTGCGCCACAGCCTTAACGCGGAGCGATGCGTCAGGCAAGCAGTCAATGCGTCCAGGGAGTGCTGCGGTCGGGACGGAAATTGTCCGAATAGGAAACCTTGCGCCGCTTTGGCTCCTGAGGAGGCAGCACGCGATAGGCAATCGCGTTGCGCGTGGCATAAGCAACCGCATCTTCCTGACTATCAAAGCTCAGGCGAATCTGGCTTTTCATGTCACCGGAAGAGGTGTAACCCATGAGCGGCTCGACCACGCGCGGATGTTCTGGCTCATATTCGAGAATCCATTGATCCGTCTTGGCCTTACCCGACTGCATGGCAGTCTTAGCTGGACGATATATGCGTGCAACCATTTGAAAAACCTTGAACTTCCTTCGTATCCGACGTCACGCAGGACAATCTTTACCAAGGAGATAGTGGACGCATTGCTTCCTGTCAACGCGACAAATCCGGACAATCCCCATCTCAAGCCACAACGCCCCACTTGCCCGTTTCCCTGACCACCATTATTGAATCAGCATCAAGCCAAAATCCGGTCATCTATCCCGGGAATCTGGCCAAAAATTCAAAAGGAATATTCCATGCTCTGGACCCTGTTCGGCATTCTTTCGGGTGCCTGTATCGCCATTCAGGCACCGATCAATGCAGCACTCGCGCGCGGGCTGGGTTCGCCCATCACGGCCGCTGCCATTTCATTCATGGCGGGCGCCATCATCCTGACCGTGATCGCCCTCGTCAGCGCAAAGACGGCAGGCGCCCTGCCCGCGTTCAATGTGCCCGCTGGCTGGCTTTTCGTGGCAGGCGGTGCGCTGGGCTGCATCTATGTCACCGCATCGATCCTGCTGGTACCGCGCATCGGTGCCGCCGCCGTGATGGGCCTTGCGGTTGCGGGCCAGTTGCTCGCCGGGCTTGCCGTTGATCGTATCGGCTTCATGGGCGTGGCGGTTCGCGAAATCACCGCAGGACGTATTGGCGGCGCCGTTCTGCTCCTGATCGGCGCATTGATGATCCGTTTTCTGTAAAAGAAAAAGCCGCGCTGTTGCTTGCAACGGCGCGGCTTTTCGGGTCAACCCTTGAATGTGTAGTCCGCAATCGATTGCGGCTTCATCTCAATGGAAAAGCCCGGAAGCTGCGGTGGCATATAGGCCGCATCCCTGATCACGCATGGGTCGATAAAATGCTCGTGCAAATGATCGACAAATTCGATCACACGGCCATCCATCGTGCCGGAAACGGCCACATAATCGATCATGGAGAGATGCTGCACATATTCGCACAGGCCCACGCCGCCCGCATGTGGCCAGACGGGCATGTTGTATTTGGCGGCAATCAGCAGCACGGCCAACACTTCATTCAGCCCGCCCATGCGGCAGCTGTCGATCTGCACGATATCGATGGCGCCTTCCGCGATGAACTGCTTGAACATGATGCGGTTCTGGCACATTTCGCCGGTAGCTACCTTCACATCGCCAATGGCCTGACGAATCTTGCGATGACCGGCAACATCGTCGGGGCTTGTCGGCTCCTCGATGAAATAAGGCTTTGAGAAAGCAAGCTTGTTGACCCATTCAATGGCCTGACCGACTTCCCAGACCTGATTGGCATCGATCATCAGGTAACGATCCGGGCCGATCACTTCGCGCGCGATCGTCAGCCTGCGAATATCATCTTCGAGATCGCGGCCAACCTTCATCTTGATGTGGTTGAAACCTGCGTCAATCGCCTCCTGACACAGACGACGCAGCTTTTCGTCGCCATAGCCAAGCCAACCCGCAGAGGTCGTGTAGCAGGGATAACCGGACGCTTCGAGCCTGGCGATACGTTCCGCCTTGCCGCTTTCCGCCTTGCGCAGAATCTCGACGGCCTCATCGCGGGTCAATACATCGGTGAGGTAACGGTAATCGACGATATCGGCGATTTCTTCTGCCGTCAGTTCCGACACCAGACGCCAGACCGGCTTGCCGGACTGTTTTGCCAGCAAATCCCAGAAAGCATTGACCACAGCACCTGTGGCAAGGTGGATTGCGCCCTTTTCAGGACCGATCCAGCGCAACTGGCTGTCGCTTGTCAGGTGCCGCCAGAATTTGCCGGGGTTTGAGCGGACCGTATCGAGATCGACACCGACGATCAGATGCCGCATGGCGAGAATGGCCTGACAGCAAATATCGTTGCCACGACCGATGGTGAAGGTCAGACCATGACCTTTCAGGCCCGCGTCATCCGTATCGAGGATGACATAGGCTGCCGAATAATCCGGGTCCGGGTTCATCGCATCCGACCCATCCAGACTTTGCGATGTCGGGAAGCGCAGGTCAAAAACACGCAGATCAGTAATTTTTGTCATGATTTATCCGTGATCAGATGTCGGCGCGCACATTCTGCTTCTGTGTGCCGAGGCCTTCGATGCCCAGTTCAACAACGTCGCCAGCCTTGAGATAGCGTGGCGGCTTCATGCCCATGCCTACGCCGGGAGGCGTGCCGGTGGAAATAATGTCTCCGGGCTGCAACGACATGAATTGCGACAGGTAAGACACCAGATGACGCACACCGTAGATCATCGTCTTGGATGAGCCGTTCTGCATGGTTTCGCCATTGACCTTGAGCCACATGCCGAGATTTTCCGGGTCCGCCACCTCGTCCCTGGTCACAAGCCACGGGCCGGTCGGCCCGAACGTGTCGCAGGATTTTCCCTTGGTCCACTGCCCCTGACGTTCGATCTGGAAAGCGCGCTCGGATACATCGTGTATCGTGCAATAGCCCGCGACATAATCAAGTGCATCGTCTTCGGAGATGTATTTGGCGGTCTTGCCGATCACGATGCCAAGTTCGACTTCCCAGTCGGTCTTTTCCGAACCGCGCGGAATGACGAGATCGTCATTGGGGCCGACAATGGCAGAAGTCGCCTTCATGAAGATGATCGGCTCGGATGGAACAGCAGCGCCGGTTTCGGCGGCATGGTCGGAATAATTGAGGCCAATACAGATGAATTTTCCGGTGCCTGCAACACAGGGGCCAAGACGCGGATTGCCTTCGACTTTCGGCAGGCTGTTCACGTCGAGCGCGCCGAGTTTCGCAAGCGCTTGCGGGTTCAAGGCCGCGCCCGACAGATCGCCGACATGGGCGGAAAGATCGCGGATGTTGCCGTCAGCGTCGAGAAGGCCGGGCTTTTCCTGACCCGTTTCGCCATAGCGAAGAAATTTCATGTCTTTACTCCTTTTGGGGGGCTGAGGGCTAGATCGACCAGCCGCCATCGATGTTATAGGCTTGGCCAGTCGTGTAGGTGGCACCAGCGAGATAAACTGCGAGATCGGCAATTTCTTCCGGCTGGCCGATGCGGCCAATCGGCTGGCGCGCGATGAAGGCAGCACGCTGTTCTTCATAGTCGCCCTGTGCGCGTAGTCGATCCTGCAAGGACGGGCTTTCGACCGTACCGGGGCAGATGGCATTGCAGCGGATGCCTTTTGCAACGAAATCTGCGGCCACAGCCTTGGTCAATCCGATCACTGCCGCCTTGGTGACGCCATAGGCAAAGCGATTGGGCACGCCTTTGACGCTGGAGGCGACCGAGGCCATGTTGATGATTGCGCCATCCCCGCGCTCCAGCATGCCCGGCAGCACGGCGCGGATAGTGCGGATCATCGCCTTGACGTTGAGATTGACGGCAAAATCGAAATCCTCATCCTTCATATCGAGGATGGAGCCGCCATGCACGACACCTGCGCAATTGAACAAGATATCGACTTGACCGATCTCGGCCACGGTTGCGTTGACTTGCCCCTCATCGAGCACATTGAGCTTGCGCGTGACGATGCCAGAAGTGCCTTCGATTTCCTTGAGCGCCGCCTCGTTGATGTCGGTCGCATAGACTTTGGCACCGGCCTGCGCAAAGGCCAGCGCACTGGCGCGGCCAATGCCTTGGGCTGCCGCCGTCACAAGCGCGGTTTTTCCATCCAGTCGTATCGTCATTCTCATGCCTTCCGTTCGACAAGCAGGATATGATCGCAGGCAAGCACCACTTCGTCCCGCTGATTAAGCACTTCGCACCGCTCGGTCACGCGGCCCATATTTTTGCGTTTGGGATCGTCTTCCTTGGCCGAAATCGTCACACGCGTGCGGATCGTATCGCCGATATGCACCGGCCGCACGAAGCGGAGCCTGTCATAACCATAGGAAAATGCAACGGGGTTGATCAGCGTCGCAGTCAAGCCGACGCCGATTGCGAAAATCATCGTGCCATGCGCAATGCGTTGACCGCCGGGCAGGGTTTTTGCAAATTCCGCATCCATGTGATGGGGGAAGAAATCGCCCGTATGACCGGAATGAACCACGAAATCGGTTTCGGTGATGGTGCGGCCTGAAGTGACGCGCTCATGACCCGATTGATAATCTTCAAAATAGATCACCTGTTCAGACATGATCAAAGCTCCGGTTTTGCGGCAATCGGCGTGGCGGGAGAGCGGCTTGACTGATAGGCCGCCTCAACCAGCGCCATGGTGTGCCATGCATCCTCGACCGAGCCGATGAGGGTGCCATCCTCGCCAGTCGCGAAACGCTGCAACTGCGCCATGCGGTTGAGAAAGGCGTCCGGGAACCATGCGCCTTCAAGTGCGACCTGCACCCAGTCATCGCCACCCTTGGGGCGGATCCACAATTCGTCCGGCTCGCCGCGTGGATAGTCGAGATTGACGCCCAGTTTTACGTAGGCGGCCCCTTGCGTGCCGCAGATGCGAAATTCGCAGGCTTGAAATTTGCGCCAGAAATCATGGTCGTGATTGATCGACAAGGCACAGCGCACGCGGCTGCCATAATCGAGGATCGCCGCCGTGCGGGTCTGGGCGACATCATGGTTGGGGTGGCCGATGCTTTTCGCATGAACCCCTTGCGGATTGCCGAGCAGGCCACGCACGAAATCGAGATAGTGAATGGAATGCATGGTCAGCTCGATGCGCGGCAGACCCTTGAGGAAAGCCCACAGGCCCCAAGGCGTATCAAGGGCCAGCCATGCGTCGAAATCCACCACTTCGCCCAGCAGGCCCTTGTCGACGGCATCGTAAAGCGCCAGCATCATGGGCGCGAAGCGAAGCTGGAAATTGACCGCCGCCTTGAGTTTTCGCACCCGGCAGATTTTGAGGATTTCGGTAGCCTGATCCAGATCGCCGCCCATCGGCTTCTGGATCAGTACCGCAGCGCCTTGCGGCAATTGCGTGAGGATAGGCACATGCGCTGAAGGCGGTGTCGCCAGATCAAAAATCGCGCCTTCAATGGCCAGAGCGTCCTCTATATTAGAGAATACTTTAATTCCCCATTTGCTGGCCAGTTCACGCGCTTTGTCCAGATCGGGATCGAAAATGCCCGCAACCGGAAAGCCACCCTTTCGGTAGGCGGGCAGATGCGCGTCGCTGACAATGGAGCCCGCGCCGAAAATCACGATTGGCTTTGGCTGCGACGGCTTTGGCCACCATTGCCGCAGGCTCTTGGGGTCAAAAATCTCAGTCATGATGAAACACCTCCTCCATCATCGCCCACCACTCGCCTTCCTTTCGGGTTTCGAGCGGCTTCTGGCAGGGCATGCAGACCGACCACCATTCCTGATTTCTGGGGTTATCAGCCATCTTCTTCATGTCCGCCTCGAAATCGGAGCCTATATAGTCCCATGTCCCGAACAACAGGTTTTCCGGCTCTTTCAGAAAGATCGAATAATTGGTGATGTTGCACTCGGTAATGAGCGCCAGAATTTCCGGCCAGACATTGGCATGCAGCTTTTTATATTCAGCGATTTTTTCCGGGTGAAGCCCGATCACCATGCCCATTCTTTCCGCCATCACGACCTCACAATCTCGCGGGTGAATTCGGCAATCGAACGCGCACGCACCGCATCCCAGTCCCACGCGATGCCGATGCCCGGCTCGGATGGCGCAAGCGCATGACCATCGACAATTTCCATGCCCTTGCTGGTCAGATCATCGAGCTGCGGGATATATTCGACATAGCGCCCGTTCTGCACCGCGCAGGCAAGGCTCACATGCAGCTCCATCAGGAAATGCGGGCAGACGGGAATGTCGAACGCTTCCGCCGCGTGCGCCACTTTCAGCCATGGCGTGATGCCGCCGATGCGCGCCACATCGACCTGCACGATAGAGCAGCCACCTTTCTGCATATACTCGCGGAAATGGCGGATCGAATAGATCGATTCCCCCACCGCAATCGGCGTCGCGGTCGAACGCGTCAGGCGGATATGGCCGTCAAGATCATCGGCGGGAAGCGGCTCTTCGATCCATGCCAGATCAAGCTCTTTCAGACGTTCTGCGCGGCGGATGGCTTCATCGACACCAAAACCCTGATTGCAGTCGGTCATGATTTCAAAACCGTCGCCGACCGCTGCCCGCACCGCTGCAAGCCGCGCATAGTCTTCCGAACCGTGCGGCTTGCCGATCTTGACCTTGGAGCCGGAAAAGCCCTTGGCTTGTGCTTCAAGCGCATCCTCGACGAGTGCTTGCTTTTCGATATGCAGCCAGCCGCCCTCGGTGGTGTAAAGCGGGCAGCGATCCTTGGCCCCGCCCGCCAGTTTCCATAGCGGCAGGTTCTGTTTTTTCGCGCGCAAATCCCACAGCGCCGTGTCGATTGCCGCCAGCGCCAGAGCCGTGATTGCGCCGATGGTCGTGGCATGGGTGGCAAATTCCAGCTTGTGCCAGATCGCCTCGATGCAATCGGCATCCTCATCGATAATGAGGGGAACGAGATGATCGTTCAAAAGCCGCATGACGGAGGAACCACCGGTGCCGATGGTGTAGCTATAGCCGGTGCCGGTCGCGCCATCGCTGTCGGTGATGGTGACAATCGGCGTTTCCTGACTGACAAAGCTCTGGATCGCATCGGTGCGCCTGACTTTTGGCGCAAGGTCAACCATGCGCAATTCGACTTTCTCGATACGCGCCATATCTACACCGCCAGACTCTTGCCGCTCGCCGCATCGAACAGATGCGCCTGCGACAGATCGAATTGCATGGCAACGGCTTCGCCGGTAGCGAGAGGGCGCGGGTTCAACATACGCGCCACCCATTCTTTTCCTGCGAATTCGGCAAAGACCAGCGTTTCATTGCCGAGCGGCTCGGTGATCGAAACACGCAATTCATTTTCATGAACCGCATCGCCCGATGAAAGCCCATGACCTTTCGGGAAAAGATCATCCGGGCGCAGGCCGAATGTGACCTTCGCGCCATCCGTGACTTGTGCCTTGAACTGTTGCGGCACCGGCAGGCGGTCACCATTGGCGAAAACCAGTTCCGCGCCCTCGACGGTCGCTTGCGCCATATTCATCGGCGGCGAGCCGATAAAACCGGCCACGAATTGTGTTGCCGGACGCTTGAAGACTTCATCGGGTGTGCCGACCTGCTCGATATAGCCATCGCGCATGATGACGATGCGATCGGCCAGCGTCATGGCCTCGACCTGATCGTGGGTCACGTAGACGACGGTGGATTGCACCTTGGCATGCAGCTTCTTGATCTCGGTGCGCATCTGC
>JAATGD010000126.1 GCA_015654965.1 Hyphomicrobiales bacterium | reverse complement strand
GACCCTGATTAGCAGCACCATCGCCGAAATAGGTCACGGAAAGATTGTCATTGCCGCGATATTGATTCGCAAAGGCAAGGCCCGTTCCGATCGGAACCTGTGCACCGACGATACCATGACCGCCGTAAAAGCCCTTTTCTTTCGAGAACATGTGCATGGAGCCGCCCTTGCCCTTGGAGTAGCCTCCACGGCGGCCGGTCAGCTCGGCCATGACGCCACGCGCTTCCATGCCAGTTGCAAGCATATGCCCATGATCACGATATGATGTGATGACCTGATCGCCCTGCTTGAGCGCCGTCTGCATACCCACCACAACAGCTTCCTGACCGATATAGAGATGGCAGAAGCCACCAATAAAACCCATGCCATAAAGCTGACCGGCTTTTTCTTCAAAACGCCTGATCTGCAGCATCTCGCGATAGGCGTGCAGTTCCTGTTCCTTGCTGTAATTGGCAGGCGCAGGTGCCTTGGGTGTAGAAAGAGAAGACGTCTGCGCTTTTCCAGCAGGCGCCTTTTTAGCCCTCGGTGCCATATCTCGCTCCCTAAGATTGTTGTTCTATTGTGACGTTATACAGGCATATTTCAAGATACAATATGCACGTAGAGCATAGCTGCTATGTTGCCAAGCCCTTAAAAATATATCACAAAAAGAGAATTAACCTGATTTCAGTTAATTCGACAGATCTTCCCTTGAAATGATGATGGTCACTTCATCGGGATGGGAGAGATTAAGCGCCCTGCGGGCCTGCTCGTCAAGCATATCCTTTTCGATAGTGCCATCACGCAAAAGCGATACGCGCTTTTCCAAAGCTTCGCGCTCTGCCGTGATTGCCCCCAACTGCTTGTTAAGCACGGATTTTTGCTCTTCGAGCTGAATGCGCGAATAAAGACCATATTCGCCGTGATAGGCGTTAAAGCCGAAATAGCTCAGAAACGCAGCCGTCAGCACGGGCAGGATAAACCGTCCACGGATGGATTTGCGTTTCTGTTTCGTCCACATGCTGGCTTCCTTCACGGATAATCTGCGGCCCTCTCATCAAGAATGAAGGCTCCAAATCCGGTTTCTCCCATAAAGCATATTTTTGCTTAACAGAGATTTACCATGACCATGCAAACAGCCTGACAAAAGCGCGCTTGATGACTTTATCGAGCCGCGACCAGCTCGAAAACCTTATGTTTCCCTGATCTGGTATGTCTCGGGAATGTAAAGGTAGCCATCCCCGGAACGCTTGAGATAGGCGACCGACGGGAACGGCATGTGATAGCCGATGAAGGGTATTTTTTCTTCTGCGAGCAATCCAAAAATACGCTCGCGCGTTTTTACCGCCTGCTCCTTGTCGACATCGAAGGAAACATGCCATTGCGGCTTTTGCAGCGTGATGACGAAATGATTGGCCGTGTCCGACACGAGCATCAGTTGCTTGCCTTGCGATGCGATTCGGAACGCCAGATGCCCCGGCGTATGACCAAAGGCGGCGAGCGCCTGAATGCCCGGCACAACTTGCGAACCGTCCTCAAGGAAGGTGATCTTATCGGCCAGCGGCTTTACATTCTTTTCAACCAGCAGGGCAGCATTTTTGGCTGGCGTGTCGAGGCGCGCCGGATCGGTCCAGAAATCATATTCCACCTTTCCCGCAGCATAGCGGGCATTGGCGAAGACAGGTTTGCCCCCCTCCATCAGGCCGCCAATATGATCGGGGTGAAAATGACTGAGCACAACCAGCGTGATATCGTCCGGCTTGTATCCGGCTTCTTCCAGTGCGACCGGCAATTGTCCCAGCCCGGCCGCACGCCCGCCTTCTCCCATCCCGGTGTCGAACAGAACAACCGCATCGCCCGTATCGATCAGCGTCGGGGTGAAACTGTTCACAAAACGATCCGCAGGCAGCAAATTATCTTCCAATAATGCCGCCACATCCTTGGGGTCCTGATCGACAGCATAGGTCTTTTCAGGCGCCTCCCCGGCGCGACGACCATCGAGAAGCGTGGTCACCGTAAAGTCGCCAAGCTGGAAACGATGAAATGCGGGATTGCCTGTTGTTTTCTGAGCCGCCCTGCTCCCGTCCTGCGCCGCAGCATCCGCGTTGCTGAACGACGCCAGTGCCACACCGCCACCGGTCGCGGAGGCCGCAACAATAAAATTACGTCTTGAAATGGACATGGCTCGATCTCCGTGTTTCATCACTCTCCATCAAGATAATACACCAACCATGCAAATCCATACCCCTCAAGATAAACACCTGCACGGCATTTGCGGCTAGCGCATAATCCGATCTGACTAAACCGTCGGGATTTCTTTGACTGGGAAATCTGATTCAACATGTCAGCTGGACGATGAGGCCAACTTGGCATGACGAAGTCCATCTCAGAGAATTGCGTTTGCGGGGGTGGGCAAGGCGCGGCATGCGGTGTCCATCACCAATCCCGCACGGTCATTGGAAAACTACCACCTTCACCAGCGCGTTGCGCTCGATGGGGATGACAGCGCCCATGGTCCTGGACGCCCCCTGACGGGCGACTGTCTTGCCTAGCACGCTTCCTGCACTATTTATCGTGAACCGTCCAAAATTTCCATTCCTCAAATAAAAAGCGCCGGTTTCCCGACGCTCTAAATATTTGTTTTAACGCGCATCCCGAAAACTGTTTCACACTTTTCGGGATGCGCTCTAGCCTGTCAGTCAGGACGCGAAATCAGGCAGCCAGTGCCTTGGGCTTGATAAGCCCGCGCGCAACCAGAAGCTCTGCAATCTGGATCGTGTTGAGGGCGGCACCCTTGCGCAGATTGTCGGAAACAACCCACATTGCCAGACCATTTTCAACCGTGATGTCCTCGCGGATACGGCTTATATAGGTCGCATCTTCGCCAGCCGATTCATACGGCGTGATGTAGCCGCCGTCTTCGTGCTTGTCGATCACCTGACAACCCGGCGCTTCACGCAGGATATCGCGGGCTTCTTCTGCTGAAATCGGCTTTTCAAACTCCAGATTGACCGATTCCGAATGACCGATGAACACGGGAACGCGGACAGCCGTGGCCGTCACCTTGATCTTGGGGTCGAGCATCTTCTTGGTTTCCGCGACG
>JAATGD010000404.1 GCA_015654965.1 Hyphomicrobiales bacterium | reverse complement strand
GAATCGACGAACGTGTCCATCGTGTCGGTTTCGCGACGAGCGTCCCCGCCACATTTCGGGCATTTGACATGACGCCATGTCGGATGACGGTCGAGCGGATTGCCCGGACGGTCAAATTCGACATCATCCGGCAATTTAACCGGCAGATCAGCGCGCGGCACCGGATTGACGCCACAGTTTTCGCAATGGATCATCGGGATCGGGCAGCCCCAATAGCGCTGGCGCGAAATACCCCAGTCACGCAGACGGAACTGCACCTTGCGGCTTGCCTGCGGACGGCCATCGAGTGATACCTGCTCCAGACGGCTTGCAACCTCGTTGAAAGCCGCATCGGGTGTCATGCCATCGAGAAAGCGCGAATTGATCATCACGCCATCATCACCATAGGCTGTATCGGTGATCGTGAAGGTCGCAGCATCCTCGCTTTTCGGCATAACAACCGGCACGATCGGCAGACCGTACTTGTTTGCGAAGTCAAGGTCGCGCTGATCGCCCGATGGACAACCGAAAATCGCGCCTGTTCCATAATCCATCAGGACGAAATTAGCGACATAGACCGGCAGATCCCAGTTCTCATCGAACGGATGCCTGACCTTGACGCCAGTGTCGTAACCCTTCTTCTCGGCGGTTTCGAGCGCCGCCAGCGACGTACCCGCCTGACGGCATTCGGTGATGAAATCGGTCAGCGCCTGATTACCTTCAGCCAGCGCCTTGGCCAGCGGATGATCGGCAGCGATCGCAAGGAACGACGCACCGAACAACGTGTCGGGACGGGTGGTATAAACCTCCACTTCCGAAAAGCCTTCCGGCGCGGTCTGGCCGTCGAGCGCAAACCGAACCTGCAAGCCTTCCGACTTGCCGATCCAGTTCTTCTGCATGGTGCGGACTTTTTCCGGCCACTGATCGAGCGTGTCGAGACCAGCCAGCAATTCCTCGCTGAAATCGGTGATCTTGAAGAACCATTGTGTCAGCTCGCGCTGTTCGACCAGCGCACCCGAACGCCAGCCCCGCCCATCCACCACCTGCTCATTGGCAAGCACTGTGTTATCGACCGGATCCCAGTTGACCTTGGAGGTCTTGCGCGTCACCAGACCTTTTTCATAAAGGTCGATGAACAGCATCTGCTGGCGATGATAATATTCGACATCACAGGTCGCAAATTCACGCGACCAGTCGAGCGACAGGCCCATGGATTTGAGCTGCCGCTTCATGGTGTCGATATTCTGGTAGGTCCATTCCTTGGGGTGCACCTTGTTCTGCATCGCGGCATTTTCCGCGGGCATGCCGAAAGCGTCCCAGCCCATCGGATGCAGAACATTAAAACCCTTGGCGCGCTTATAACGGGCGACCACATCACCCATCGCATAATTGCGCACATGCCCCATGTGAATGCGCCCCGACGGATAGGGGAACATCTCAAGGACGTAATATTTCTCGCGCGGATCGCTGTTATCGGTTTCAAAAGTCCGGTTTTCTTCCCAGATTTTCTGCCAATGTGCTTCCGCCACACGCGGATTATAACGTTCGGCTGCCATGACCGTATTTACTCGTACGAAGGTGATGCAATAAAGAGTCGATATTGAATGGCGACCTTCACCACGTATTGGCAGAAGCGTCAAGTTTTTGCGGACTTAAAAGCCTGAAAGCGAGTGTTTCATGTCTGATGTCGTAAAGAATCTGGAGAAAGTGCGCGAAAAGATCGCTCTTGCGGCAAAAGATTCCCGCCGTCCTTCCGGTTCGGTGACGCTTGTTGCCGTCTCCAAAACATATGATGCAGATGCGATCAGACCTGTGCTTGACGCGGGCCAGCGCATTTTTGGTGAAAACCGCGTGCAGGAAGCGCAAGCCAAATGGCCGCTGTTACGCAAAGATTATGCTGGCATAGAACTCCACCTCATCGGCCCGCTGCAATCCAACAAGGCGGCGGATGCGGTCGCCCTCTTCGACGTGATCGAGACGGTTGATCGCGAAAAAATCGCAGCCGCCCTTGCAGCCGAGATCAAAAATCAAGGCAAGGCCCCCAAACTTTACGTGCAGGTCAATACCGGCCTTGAAGAGCAGAAAGCGGGCATTGCGCCCAAAGAGGCTGTCGCCTTTGTCGAACGCTGCCGCGCACATCACGGTCTTTTGATCGAAGGCCTGATGTGCATTCCGCCTGCCGGTGAAAATCCCGGACCGCATTTCGCACTTCTGGAAAAACTCGCCCGTCAGGCCAATGTCGAAAAGCTCTCCATGGGCATGTCTGGCGATTATGAAACGGCCATAGGCTTTGGCGCGACATCGGTTCGGGTTGGTTCGGCGATTTTTGGCGCAAGGGATTACAATTAACTGCGCCCCGCCTGCGGCATTGTGGACCTATGCCTGTCCAATGGTCTAATTTACCTTGGCGCTCTCGGGCGTTAGACAGGATCAGGCGGTTCAATCCGCACCCCGGCAGGAGGATGCCGGACAGTCAGGAGGAATTTATGTCGGAAAAGCTTTATCCCGTACTCCCGGAGACAAAGAAAAACACCCTTATCGACAACGAAAAGTATCTGGAATGGTACAAGGAAAGCGTGACCGATCCGGATGGTTTCTGGGCCAAGCATGGTCGGCGTATCGACTGGTTCAAGCCATTCACCAAGGTCAAGAATACCAGCTTTGACGGCGACGTTTCCATCAAGTGGTATGAGGATGGCGTCACCAACGTCTCTTACAACTGCATCGACCGCCATCTGAAAAGCCGTGGCGACAAGGTTGCGATCATCTGGGAAGGCGACAATCCCTATATCGACAAGAAGATCACCTATCGCGAGCTTCACGAAAACGTGTGCCGTCTCGCCAATGTGCTCAAAAAGCACGGTGTGAAGAAAGGCGACCGCGTTACCATCTATCTGCCGATGATCCCGGAAGCAGCTTACGCCATGCTTGCCTGCGCGCGCATTGGCGCGGTGCATTCGGTTGTCTTCGCCGGTTTCTCGCCGGAAGCGCTGGCGGGCCGCATCGTGGATTGCGAATCGACTTTCGTGATTACCGCCGATGAAGGCGTGCGTGGCGGAAAGCCGGTGGCACTCAAGGAAAACACCGATACGGCCATCGACATCGCCGCCAAGCAATATGTGCTGGTCAACAAGGTGCTTGTGGTGCGCCGGACGGGGGGCAAGGTGAGCTGGGGTCGCGGACGCGATCTCTGGTATCATCAGGAAGTCGCAAGCGTCGAGCCGACCTGCGATCCCGAACCGATGAATGCGGAAGATCCACTGTTCATCCTCTACACATCCGGCTCCACCGGAAAGCCAAAGGGTGTGCTGCACACGACCGGCGGCTATCTCGTTTATGCCTCGCTGACCCATCAATATGTCTTCGACTATCATGATGGCGACGTCTACTGGTGTACCGCCGATGTGGGCTGGGTGACGGGCCACTCCTATATCGTTTATGGGCCCCTGGCCAATGGCGCGACAACGCTGATGTTTGAAGGTGTGCCCAATTTCCCCGATCAGGCGCGTTTCTGGGAAGTCATCGACAAGCATCACGTCAATATTTTCTACACGGCCCCGACCGCAATCCGTGCACTCATGGGTGCAGGTGACGAATTCGTCACCCGTTCCTCACGCTCCACGCTAAAACTCTTGGGTTCTGTCGGCGAGCCGATCAACCCGGAAGCCTGGGAATGGTATTACAATGTCGTGGGTGACCAGAAATCCCCGATTGTCGATACATGGTGGCAGACGGAAACCGGCGGCATTCTGATCACACCGCTGCCCGGTGCCACCGATTTGAAGCCCGGCTCGGCCACACGTCCCTTCTTCGGCATCAAACCGGAACTGGTCGATCCGGAAGGCGCTGTTCTTGAGGGTGCAGCGGACGGAAACCTTTGCATCATCGACAGCTGGCCGGGACAGATGCGCACGCTTTATGGCGATCACAAGCGTTTCAAGGAAGCCTATTTCTCCACCTATAAGGGCAAATATTTCACGGGCGATGGCTGCCGCCGCGATCAGGACGGCTATTACTGGATTACCGGTCGCGTCGATGACGTTCTCAATATTTCCGGGCACCGTCTGGGCACGGCAGAAATCGAATCGGCTCTCGTTTCGCACCATTCTGTTTCCGAAGCGGCTGTCGTTGGCTATCCGCACCCGATCAAGGGACAGGGCATTTATTGCTATGTGACGCTGATGACCGGGGCCGAGACACAGGACCCGGACGAATTGCGCAAGGAATTGTCGCAATATGTGCGCAAGGAAATCGGACCAATCGCCACGCCGGACAAAATCCAGTTCTCGCCGGGCCTGCCAAAAACCCGTTCAGGCAAGATCATGCGCCGTATCCTGCGCAAGATCGCCGAGGATGAATTCGGCTCGCTCGGAGATACCTCCACGCTTGCTGACCCGGGCGTGGTCGATGATCTGATCGAAAATCGCCAGAACAAGAAATGATAATGATAAAGGCCGGGAAATCCCGGCCTTTATCATTGAACCTTGCAAGCACAGAAGAGCGGCAATACCCCAAACTTAAAAATCGATCGTCCGCCCCTTGATCTCCCAATCGCCAAAACGCGCCGGATCCTTGCCGCCACGCCCGCCGATTTCCCGCGGAGCAGCTTCCGCTTTCTCAGCCGCACGACGCGCCTCTGCTTCCTTCAGCGCCCGCTTGGCGGCAGGCGGCAAAGCCTCAAAGGCGCGTGACTGGCTCAATTCTGCATCCTCGGTCACATCCGTTTTTTCACTCATGGTTATAATTCCAATTTTAGCCATGGATTATTGAAGGCAAGCCTTTTGATCCCCATCATATAGGCAGAAAGGCTTTTGGTGCAAAACTCTTTGGAAAAAGCACCAGTAATTGGGAGAACGCCACGGATGAATATGACAAAAACTGCCATGCTGATTGCTCTCATGACCTTCATGTTCATGAGTATCGGCTATTTGCTTGGTGGCGGCGGTGGCATGATGATCGCGCTGGTGATCGCTGTCGCCATGAACCTGTTCGGTTACTGGAACTCCGACAAGATGGTGTTGCGCATGTATAATGCGCAGGAAGTGGATGAGCGCTCGGCACCCGATTATTACCGTATGGTCAGCGGTCTTGCCGCCAATGCCGGTCTGCCGATGCCAAAAGTCTATATCATCCATGAAGACCAGCCCAATGCTTTTGCGACAGGCCGCAACCCGGAAAATGCTGCCGTTGCAGCGACAACCGGCTTGCTTGCCCGCCTGACACCGGAAGAAGTCGCGGGCGTGATGGCGCATGAACTGGCGCATGTGCAAAACCGTGACACGCTGACCATGACCATTGTTGCAACGCTTGCCGGTGCCATTTCCATGCTCGGCAATTTCGCCTTCTTTCTGGGCGGCAACCGTGAAAACGGCAACGGCATCATGGGGATTGTCGGCGGACTACTTGCCATGATCGTCGCCCCCTTTGCCGCGATGATCGTGCAGATGGCCGTCAGCCGCACCCGCGAATATGCCGCCGACAAGCGCGGCGCTGAAATCTGCGGCAATCCATTGTGGCTTTCCTCCGCACTCAATATGATCGCGCGCAGCGCCAAAGCCATCCCCAATGAGGAAGCGGAACACAATCCGGCAACCGCGCATATGTTCATCATCAATCCGTTGAGCGGACGCGGCGCGGATAATCTGTTCTCGACCCACCCCGATACCGATAACCGCATTGCAG
>JAATGD010000292.1 GCA_015654965.1 Hyphomicrobiales bacterium | reverse complement strand
TGTCGTGTTCGTACACGAAATGGGGCATTACCTCGTCGCGCGATGGTGCGGGATCGGCGCGCAAGCCTTTTCCATCGGGTTCGGGCCTGAACTTCTGGGCTTTACCGACCGCCATGGCACGCGCTGGAAACTCTCCGCCATTCCGCTCGGTGGCTATGTGAAATTCATCGGCGATGAGAGCGAAACCAGCTCGCCCGTTGGCGTGGATAACAGCAATCTAAGCGAGGAAGACCGCAAACGGGCCTTTCATACTCAATCGGTATGGCGGCGGGCTGCGACGGTTTTTGCCGGTCCCGCTTTCAATATCATCCTGACCATTGCGATTTTCAGCGTGTTTTTTGCGCTTTACGGACGGCAGGTGGCCGACCCGTTGATCGCGAGCGTACAGCCCGGTGGTCCTGCGGCAGAGGCGGGTTTTCAGCCCGGCGACCGCTTTGTCAGCGTCGAAGGGCAGAAAATCACTACTTTTTCGGATGTGCAGCGCATTGTTTCGGGCAGGGCGGGGGATACGCTCAGTTTCACCGTCGAGCGCGATGGCAAGATGGTTGACCTTCAGGCCGCGCCTTCAATTGTCGAACGGACCGACCCCTTGGGCAACAAGATCAAGCTCGGCGCAATCGGTGTCGAGACGACCGAGGCGGTCGGTAATTTCCGCCGCATTGAGTATGGCCCGCTCGAATCGGTCGGGCAGGCGGTACTCGAAACTGGCCATATCGTCGTGCGCACAGGCGAATTCTTCAAACGCTTTGCTTTCGGGCGCGAGGACAAGTGTCAGCTCGGCGGTCCGGTCAAGATCGCCAATATGGCCGCCAAGGCAGCGCGGCAGGGCTTTGACTGGCTGATCCAGCTGACGGCGATGCTGTCGATCGGCATCGGTCTTCTCAACCTGTTTCCGCTGCCGCCCCTTGATGGCGGGCATCTGGTCTTTTATGCGGTAGAGGCAATCAAGGGCAGTCCGGTGTCAGTCGCGGCGCAGGAAATTTTTTATCGTGTGGGCTTTCTCTTTGTTATGGGATTTATGGGCTTCGTACTTTTCAATGATCTTTTTGCCTGCTAGACAGGTTGCCGAATGTTTGAGGCAGCGAACTTGAGGGTAAGGCGGTCCGGGTTTTCATACGGACTGGCGTTATGAGTCGGCACCTGGCACGCGAAATGGCGGCAGGTGTTAAACAGAAGTGAAGTTTGGGAGTGAAAACTGGAAAAGCGAAGCAATCTGTTAACCATAACGCTTGAATCGCGTGGCATCCATGCCACGCTTGGCGGCGAAGTAAACAGAATTTAACTGTGGCGCTTGCTTGTATGGAAAAACCGGCTAATACGGTGATATCCATGTGTGCTTTTCTGGGTTGATTGCCCCGGGGACAGAAAGAAACGAAGGTTCGGAAAGCCTATGACGGCAAATTCTAAATTCTTTGGTGCAGCTTCCGCGCTCGCCATGTCGGTGGCTCTGGTGGCTTCGGGTGCTAGTGTGCTTTCTCTGGTATCTGTCAATGTTGCGGAAGCCGCTGTGGTGAGGCACATTGATGTGCGCGGCAATACACGTGTCGATGCGCAGACGATCCGTGACAATATCGAGATTCGTCCTGGTAAAGCTTTCACGAGTGCTGATATCGATGCTGCTGTAAAGCGCCTTTTTGCGATGGGGCTGTTTTCCGATGTTCGCATCACCCAGTCGGGCAGCACGCTTGTCGTGACCGTGAGCGAGCGTTCCGTGGTCAATAATGTCCTGTTCCAGGGCAACAAGAAGATCAAGGATCCCGATCTTGAGCGCGCCGTTCAGCTCAAGCCGCGTTCGCCTTTCGATGCGGCGACGATGGAAGCGGACAAGGAAGCCATCAAGGCGGCTTATGCGCATACCGGTCGCAGTGATGCGATTGTGAACGCGCGGACCGTTGATCTCGGTCAAGGGCGCGTGAACGTTGTTTACGAAATCACCGAGGGTGGACGCACCAAGATTGCCGATATCGAATTCGTCGGCAATCAGGCTTATAGTGGGCGTCGCCTGCGCGATGTCATCTCCACCAAGCGTTCCAATCCGCTGTCGTGGCTGACCCGTAACGACGTTTATGATGAAGGTCGCCTGCAGGCCGATGAAGAATCGTTGCGTCGCTTCTATTACAATCGTGGCTATGCCGATTTCCGGGTCATTTCCTCGAACGCGGTTCTCGATCCGTCGACCAATGAATATACGATCACCATTACGGTTGATGAAGGTCAGCGTTATACTTTTGGCGATGTGAGCGTGGAAAGCACGGTCGAGGGCGTTGATGCGCAGGCGCTGGATCGTCTGGTCAAGACGCGCTCGGGCAAAAATTACAGCGCCAAGGAAATTGAAGATTCCGTTCTGGCTGTGACCGAAAATGTGGCTGGCAGCGGTTACGCTTTTGCCAAGGTTGAGCAGCGTGGCGATCGTGATTTTGAAAATCACACGATTTCGGTTGTTTACAGTGTCGATCAGGGGCCACGCGCCTATGTCCAGCGCATCGAGATTCGCGGCAATGACAAGACCCGTGATTATGTGATTCGTCGTGAGTTCGACATGAATGAAGGTGACGCCTTCAATCAGGTCATGGTGCAGCGCGCCAAGCGTCGTCTCGAGGCTCTGGATTTCTTCCAGACGGTCAATATTTCCGCCGCTCCCGGCTCTGAACCTGATCAGGTCGTTCTGGTCGTGGACGTTGTCGAGAAATCGACGGGTGAATTCTCCATCGGTGGCGGTTACTCCACAGGCGGTGAAACGCCGGGCGCGTCTGTCGAAGGCGCGATCACCGAGCGTAACTTCCTCGGTCGTGGCCAGTTCATCCGTCTGAGCGCCGGTGCTGGTCAGGACGATATGCGCAATTATGCCTTGTCGTTCACGGAACCGTATTTCCTTGGCTACCGCATGTCGGCCGGTTTCGATGTGTTCCGTCGCAGCTATCGTGTGGACGGTGACGGTCGCTATGATGTTGAGCAGACCGGCGGTACGATCCGCTTCGGTCTTCCGATCACTGATAATTTCTCTGTCGGTCTCGCCTATAATCTCGTTCAGGAAAAATACGATCTGACCGAGCATGACGCCAGCGGACAGCCTGATCCTGCCTATTATGCGCCGGCCCTTATCCAGGCGGCTGAACATAGCCCGTGGCTTCGCTCTTCTGTCAGCTATACGCTTACCTACAACTCCATCGACGACATGAAGAACCCGCATGACGGTCTTTATGGCAAGTTCACGCAGGAGTTCGCGGGTCTGGGTGGTGATGCGAAATACATGAAGACCACTTTCAAGGGGAATTACTACGCCACGCTTATGCAGGAAGCCGATATTGTCGGCATGCTGGGTGTCGGTGCCGGTTATATCCATTCCTTTGACGATGAAGGTGTGCGTATCTTCGATCTGTTCAAGAACAATTCGGATATGATCCGCGGCTTCAAGTTCAATGGCATTGGTCCTTATCAGGATGCCAGCAATGGCAATCGTTACTGGCTGGGTGGTACGACCTACTTCAATGCAACGGCGGAAGTACAGTTTCCGGTGCCTTTCGTGCCTGACAGCCTGGGTATTCGCGGTGCCGTGTTCGCCGATGCCGCGACGCTCTATGGCAATGACACCGATGGCGCTCAGGGTGATGACAAGAAGCTTCGTGCTTCGGCTGGTATCAGTTTGATGTGGGCATCACCATTCGGCCCGCTGCGTTTTGACTATGCATTCCCGGTTTCGAAGGCTGATACCGACAAGGTTCAGAACTTCAACTTCGGTGTTTCCACCAAGTTCTAACCGATTTGCCTTTCTCCGGGGCGACCACGCCCCGGGGCGGAAAGTGTTTTGATGGCAGATCCAATGTTTTTCGCGCCTTCTCGTGATCTGACGATAGGCGATGTTGCTGATTTTACCGGTGCAAGCCTTCGTGACCCGAAGCTTGCACCGCTTCGCGTCGAGCGACTGGCTTCGATCACCGATGCCGGTGAAAATGCGCTTATCTTCGTGGAAGGCAAGAAGAATGCCGAAGCCTTGGCCAGCATTCATGCTGCAGGCGTCTTGTGCACCGAATCGATTGCGCCAAGTGTTCCTTCGCATATTGCAGCACTGATCACCAAAAGCCCGCATCGCGACTTTGCTGCTGTCGGGCGCATGTTGTTCCCGTCTTCCGCAAAGCCCGTCAGCTGGTTGGGCGAGACGGGTATCTCGCCACAGGCCATCATCCATCCTTCCACGCGCATTGAAGAGGGTGCGACGGTGGAAGCCGGTGCCGTCATCGGCCGGGGTGTAAGCATTGGTTCAGGCACGCTCATCGCGGCGACTGCTGTGATTGGCGAGAACTGCCAGATTGGGCGTGAGAGCTATATTGCGCCCGGCGTATCGGTTCAGTGCGCTTTTATCGGCAATCATGTGCAGTTGCATCCGGGTGTCCGGATAGGGCAGGACGGTTTTGGCTATGTGCCGGGTCCAACAGGGCTTGAAAAGGTCCCACAGCTTGGCCGGGTGATCATTCAGGACAATGTGGAGATCGGCGCGAATTCGACGGTCGATCGCGGTGCGCTCAACGACACGATCATCGGAGAAGGCACCAAGATCGATAATCTGGTGCAGATCGCGCATAATGTGCGCATCGGACGGTTTTGCCTCGTTGCCGCGCATTGCGGCATTTCGGGAAGCGTCGTCATCGGTGACCAGACCATGCTCGGCGGTCGTGTCGGTCTTGCCGATCATCTGGTTATCGGTTCGCGCGTGCAGGTTGCCGCGGCGAGCGGCGTTATGAATGACATACCCGATGGGGAACGTTGGGGGGGCTTGCGTGCACGCCCGATCAATCAGTGGTTCCGCGATATTACGAATATTCGCAGCATCGGTCAATCAAGAAAGGAGCAATCCTCTGATGAGTGATACAGATCAGACCAAGCTGGAAGCCGCAGATATTCAAGACCTTCTGGCTGTGCTCCCGCACCGCTATCCCTTTTTGCTGATTGATCGCATCGTCGATATCGATGGTGATCGCTCGGCGACGGGCGTGAAGAACGTGACCATCAATGAGCCGCATTTTACCGGCCATTTCCCTGAAAAGCCGATCATGCCGGGCGTTTTGATCATTGAGGCCATGGCGCAGACTGCCGGTGCGATTTCGCTTCTCCAGCGCAAGACAGGCCGTCCCGGGATCGTGTATTTCATGACGATTGACAATGCAAAATTCCGTCGCCCGGTCATTCCGGGCGACCGTCTGTTGCTGCATGTCAAGAAGACCAAGCAACGCGCCAATATTTCCAAATATGAATGTGTTGCCGAAGTGGATGGTGTAAAGGTTGCCGAAGCCGAAGTGGCAGCTATGATTGACGCCGCCGACGAAAACCAGTGAGCATTTTCCCGTGAGTCATTCCGCAAAAGAAACATTCATTCATCCCACGGCTCTGGTCGAACCGGGGGTGGAGCTTGGGCAGGGCGTATCTGTCGGCCCTTTTTGTCATATCCAGTCGGGCGCTGTTATTGGCGACAATTCGGTTCTGATGAGCCATGTTGTCGTGACTGATGCGACGGTGCTTGGTGCTGGCGCCAAAGTCTATCCCCATGCGGTTCTCGTCTGCGATCCGCAGAACAACAAGCATAAGGGTGGCCCGACCACGCTTCAGATCGGCACCAACTGCCTGATCCGCGAAGGTGTCACCATGCATCGCGGTTCGGACAGCGCGCGCGGTTTTACGGCTGTTGGCGACGATTGCTCTTTCCTCGCTTATGCGCATGTGGCGCATGATTGCGATATCGGCGATCATGTCACATTTTCCAACAATGTGATGATCGGCGGTCATACGACGATTGGTCATCACGCTATTCTGGGTGGTGGCGCTGCCGTGCACCAGTTCGTGCGCATCGGCCATCATGCTTTTGTCGGCGGCATGGCTGCCGTTGTGAGCGATCTCATCCCTTATGGCATGGCGATTGGCGTGCATGCACATCTGGGCGGGCTTAATATCGTCGGCATGAAACGTTCCGGCATGGAGCGCAAGGAAATCCATAATCTGCGTCATGCCGTGCGCATGTTGTTTGATCGCACCAAGCCGGTGCGTGACCGTGCGCAGGACGTTCTGGCTGCAATCCCTGATTCCGCAGCCGTGGCCGATATGATCGCCTTCATCAATGTCGATACCAAGCGCGCCTATTGCACGCCGCCGCTCGATGCGGCTCATGGCGGAGCTGGGTATGACAGCGACGAAAGCTGAGGATAACGACCGCCCATCCATGAGGGATGGGCGCGTCGCCATCATTGCCGGCAATGGGCTTTTGCCGATCAAGGTTGCCGAGGCGCTGAAAGCGGCTGGGCAGGCGCCTTTTCTGGTTCCGTTGCGCGATGAGGCTGACCGGATGCTCTATGATTACGAGCATCAGGAGATTTCCATCGTCGAATTTGCAAAACTGGTCCGCTCCATGAAGGCGGCGGGTGTGTCACGCGTGGTGCTGGCGGGCGGTGTGCGCAGCAGGCCGCATGTCAGCGATTTGCGTTTTGACTGGCCGACCCTGCGTGCCGTGCCCTATGTGCTGCGTGCTCTGGGGCAGGGCGATGATGCGCTGTTGCGCGCTTTTATCGGGCTGCTTGAATCCTTTGGTTTCAAAGTCGCAGGCGCGCATGAGGTTGTGCCGGACCTTCTTGCACCACCGCCATCACGCATCTTGACCCGAGCGCTATCGGATGATCGCGAAAAGCGCAACATCCGGCTGGCTATGGAAGCTGCCTTGCGTCTTGGCGAACTGGATGTTGGGCAGGGAGCGATTGCAGTTGGAGGGCGTGTGGTGGCTTTGGAGGGCGCGGAAGGCACCGATCTGATGATCGAGCGCGTGCGCGAATTGCGGGAGGCGGGCCGCATTCCGAAGCGTGGCGGTGTGCTGGTGAAAATGGCTAAGCCCAGACAGGACGAGCGTGCCGATCTGCCAGCGATCGGGGTTTCAACGGTTGAGAACGCAAAACGTGCGGGACTTGCCGGAATAGCGCTTGAGGCGGGACGCACATTTATTCTAGGTTTTGGTGAAACCATGAAGAGCGCCGATACGAATGGTATTTTCATCGAAACCATCAGTCGGGACAGGAAGGACAGCCAAGGGTGAGCACCGAAAACCGGCCATTGAAAATAGCAATCGTGGCCGGAGAAGAATCTGGTGATCTTCTCGGTGCGGACCTGATCGACGCCTTGCGTGAACAAACCGACCGGCTTGTCGATCTTGTCGGCGTGGGCGGTGAGCATCTGGCGCAGCGGGGGCTTAAAAGCTTCTTCGATCCGCATGAAATTGCGCTTATGGGATGTGGCGCCATTCTCAAGAACTTGCCAGG
>JAATGD010000283.1 GCA_015654965.1 Hyphomicrobiales bacterium | reverse complement strand
CCTTGCCGGGACGTAAGTGGAGTGTCATTATTTGTGAGCGCGAAAGCCGCAGACGCTCCGAGCGCCATCACCATTCGTGGACGAATGAAAGCCAATTCGAGCCCCAGCCACCATCGACAATGCATAATTTCGTTCCGGTTGGGATTTTGATGCAGGCGACGCTTGCCACGCGGCGTAAACTTGAAGTGCTTAACTGCATTGGTCAGCCATGTCTGCCCGACTTCCACTCCTGCTGCAACCATGGCTCCACGCAAGAGGTAACCTGCCGGACCTGCGAAAGGTCGACCTTCCAGATCCTCACGATCACCCGGCTGTTCTCCTACAACCATGAGCTCAGCGTCTTCCGGCCCTTCACCCCAAACAGTCTGGGTTGCGGCCTCGCATAATCCACATCGATGACAATCTCCGGCAGCCGCTCGCGCTTCGATCATTGTCTGACGGAATTCGGCCGCTTGCGGCGTTGCAGCGCGATAACGGGTCGAAATCGCGACCGCGCGCATTCGCTCCATCCATGACTCGGTATCTCGTAACATACCCGGATTCAGGCGCGTTTCGGGCAGGTTCTTCCAATACTTCTTCGGCATTTCAGAGCGCATCGCATTCAGTTTTAGCCGTGCCGGATTAAAGATATTGGCGAAATAAAAGGCCAACACCTGCTGCAGGCAATGCGATCCACGCATCGCGAGTCCTGCACATCATGGTGACAACCATCGCACCACCAGCCTCCTCTTGCCCTTAGATATTGCCGATAACGTGCGGTCCCATCTGATGGCGGACACTGAAAATCAGCGATCGGAAACCGCAGGCGAAGTCGAGCAAGCTGTCGATTTGAGCGCGTTTACGTAACCAAGCGTACGAGCTGTCATGCGTAAACGAAGCACCTTTGCCAATTCCGGAACGGTTCATCGCTTTTTCGACGCTATTCACCAGTAGTGTGTATTTTATAGCATTTAACAGGAGAGAACAAATGTCTAATCATGGCGGTACTTTCCGGTTAACTAAAATCTTCTTTAAAACTAAGATGGGAATCTATCTTATTGTTATTGCAATGATGTTATTGGATATTTTAGTAATCTTCTGGGTCATGCGAACATATCATATGATATGAAATAATAGTAAAATTCATATTTATACGATCACAATAAAGGACATTAATTATAATTATTTTTTGTTTTTTAGCATTTCTTTTTTCAATGTTGGAAAGTGACCAAGTGAGGGATTTTGCTCCATTTCTTTAACGGCAGACTTATCTTTCTTCGGCTTGCGAATTTCACGATTCCCACGCATCTGTCCTTTAGCCATAATTTGGATCCTTCTTGTAATCTGACGCTGTTGTCAGATGAAAATTGGTGCTCTCAACACATAATAGATTGCTGGTTCAAGTTACGCTGTACCGTAAGCAGCTGTAGCTTCCGGCGTGGGCGATTCATGGAATTGTTTGGAATGCACGACACCCGTCATAAAGTGCTTCAATACTCTTTGTGACTGTTCCCAGAGAGGACCCGTCAACGGTCGCATTCGTAAGGTTTCATAGCCAGCATTTGAAAGCATTATTTTAAGTAAGCGGTTGTTTGCAGGACTAAAGTTTACAGTATTAATGATGGAAGACATTTCGTTATCCTTTCAATTTAGGGGAGAGATATGTGCTTATAAAGAAAAAATCCTATTTAATTATTTTCTACAATTTAATAATGCGCTTCATTCGATACAATCGCAATGAAGCAATTAAGGTCACTTGAAGGCAGAAGCCTTGATTAAAAGTAAGATTTCTATCCCATATCCTGCAGTTTTATTCGATAGGATGTCTGGCGAGCCTGGCCATATAGCTTGCAGGCGACTGCATAGATCATCTTACGCGATGCATCGAATGCAGTCAGAAGCGACGCTTCGGTTGTGGCAATTGCGCCCATTCGTTCCAATGCGCTTTTCTCGATCAGAAATGGAACGGAGATCATACCATCATATCCAATGAAGCGCACGCCGGCCTCAAAATCATCAAAGCTTCTGCTGGGGTTCGGAAATAAGAGTGTCATTGTAAGAATCCTTTTGCTGTAGCGCCACCTTCATGGTTCCAATTGTCGATGGCGCTGCTGGTTGATTTTTCATGATAAACATAGCGTTTTAAAGCAATCCGCAAACGTCTTTCGTCAAATGTACCTTGCTCAAAACGGCGGACGAGAAAACGCCCAAACTTGTTTTTCAATTCACAAGTAGCACCAGGCTCGTGAAGTTCTCTGAGAAGCCTTACAATCATGTTGATATTCGTTGAATCCAGAAAGGTGGAAGACATTATGCCATCCTCAGTTGGGGCCGACGCTTGGTGTTCGTTCCCTGGTGCGCGAATACTTTTCGTTCAAATGCGGTGCCATTATCATGCATTATCTTGATCCTTCTGCCGATTAATGACGATGAAGGCGAGAGCGCGAAAATCCTCCGCAAGCGCGTCGCAGGATATTGGCCAGCTTGGTCCAGTCTTTTGATGGTGAGTTCATTTGCTGTTGAGCGTTTTTGAGCTCATTTTGACTGGCAACATGCTCATCATCACGCCTGGAGCGGAATTCGCGATTTATGTCCTCTGCTCTGTCGATGGGTTTGTTTTCCATGTTCATATCCTCACTCCCACTTGCCGCTTAGAGTGTCTTGACGAGTTCATTGCCGCATGCGGTAGCAAGAGCGGCATCTGGCTGATCTGTTCCAAGCGGCGTCGCCCAGCCAGATTTTTCAATAAGTGACCTGCGCGAGTAAGTCGGCGCTGATTTAAATTCTGCGAGTATACTGGCCGCTGCCGGGTCCGCCTTCGATTTCTCGATGCAATAGGGGGTTAAAGCTAACGCCACCCCATCCTTGAGATTGGATGCTATCAGGTTTTGCGAGTTTCCCCCGGTGATCCATCCGCCAACAGTAAAACCGACGATCATCGTCAAGGCAGCACCAGCTATTGCTCCGCCGATGGCGGGCTTAAGCCAATCCAACTTGTTCATTTGAGTGTCCGATCTTTAATGATCGAGAGCGCTTAATTGCGCACTGAAAATCAACCATATCACTCTTTAAGATAAAGACCTCATGAATTCGCTCGATCTACCTACAAATTAAAATAAATATTTTGATACACATCTCGTGTAGAACTTCATTTTTCATAAATCAAAAAGCAAAGGCGCTGATATTTATCGCTATTATATTATTAGGAAAATCTTTATCTGAATTTATATTCAATAATAATTATTTTAATTGACATTTAAAATATTAATAAATATAAAGAATTTACGATATTTTCTTGCTGAGTTTTGCTTATTGCACGTTTAGCACCGTGTCCTGAACGAACCCTCCCTTTAAAAAATCGTCTTATCAATCGTCACGCTTCTGCGTGCGACACCTTATATTGCTCTGAAAGGGTTCATTATGACCACTGGCACAGTTAAATGGTTCAATTCCACAAAAGGCTTCGGCTTCATTCAGCCTGACAATGGCGGCGCTGACGCCTTCGTTCATATCTCTGCCGTCGAGCGCGCTGGAATGCGTGAAATCGTCGAAGGCCAGAAGATTGGCTATGATATGGAGCGCGATATGAAGTCGGGCAAGATGTCGGCCTGTAATCTTCAGGCTGCATAAATTGATATCGGCTTTCCTTTGACCACGGATGTACTGGCACTGTAGAAAGCATGATACCAGATAAGGTCAGGCAATTTGTCTGGCCTTTTTTGTTCGTCTGCCGATGGCCTGCTGCTGAAAAGTTCTCTAGGTGATGCTTCAAGCGGAAGAAGTCATGACTATGGTGCAGCTACATGAGCACGGCTGGGGTGCCAACAGCTTTCAGCTCATTGCGAGCGTTCCCATGCAAAGCGCACGCCGGGTTCAGTCGGAAGAGGCGCGCGGGCACCTTCACGACGCCCATCACCGGGTCATGTCAATCGCCGCGGTGCAAAGGCAACTCTCGACGTCCATGAGCGACAATGTTAAACTGCGCACCTACATGACGCAGCTATGCGAAAGCCTTGGGGCGTCGATGATCGCCGATCCGAACCGCCTCACCATATCGGTGGTGGTCGATGATACCGCCCCGTGAAGGGAAATGTTTCCATCAGTCTGGGGCCTATCATGACGGAACTCGTCATCAATACCCTCAAACATGCCTTTCCTGAGCAGCCCGCGCGTGATCGCCATCCGCCTACGGATCAGAAGAATTGACTGGACACTCTCGGTCACGGACAACGGTATCGGCATGGCGACGGGAAGCGAGGCGCCAAGGCGGGTCTGGGCTCCGGCATTGTCTAGGCGCTTGCCCGTAATCTGGGCCATGAAATCCGCTTGAGCAATTCAAATCCCGGGACTGCCGTGACGGACACTCAACGTGGCGCGGTCGATCCTCACGCCAATATTCCGGCACCCGCCTAGGAACTTATCTCCTCCTCAAACGCTATACCTTTGAGGCGATGTAACTCCCGGCCCACCTGCAGAATTTGGAAGATAGATGTTTAATGGCAATGCGGACATCCTGATTGTCGAAGATGACGCGATCATTCGGACGGGAGCCGTCGATCTGGTACGATATGCGGGCTACGAGGCACTTGAGGCCAGCAATGCCGATAAGGCCATTCGCATTCTGGAGTCGAAAAATGACATCGATCTAGTGTTCACCGACATTGAGATGTCGGCGAACCATGGATGGTATTAAGCTATCCATTACATCCGCGACAGGTGGCCACAAGTAAGGCTGATTGTCGCTTCCGGCATGGCCATCCTTGAAGAAAGCAGCCTTCACGAAGGAAGCCGGTTCTTTCCGAAAACCATATAACGACCATGCGATCGCAGAAGCCATGGCTTCTATGCTGTCGAACCAGGATCGTCTCTCTCTACAGGCAGGTATGGCTAAAGCTGAACGATGACGACCGGTCATCGACCCGAGGATTTCACATGATAGTTTTATTCAGGATGATAGCCCTGCTGGCTGTCCATCGGCAAACCAGATGAACCTGAGCGTTAATCACACCACGACCTACCATTACGCACGTCCTGTCATGCTACAGCCGCATCGCATGATGCTGCGCCCGCGCAGCAGTCAGGACATTACCGTATCGGCGAGTTCGCTGATCTTGTCTCCACTGGCGGAAATCGACTGGACGCAAGATGTCTTCGGCAACCTTATCGCCACCGCCCGGTTCACCGGGCTGACCGCCAAACTCATCATCTCAAGCCATCTGATCATTGAGCAGCAGGCTATGGAGTGGCCGGTATTCCAGATCGCGCCGGAGGCGCATTCCTTCCCGTTCCAGTATTCCGCCGACGATATGGCCGATCTGGGTGCGTTCCGTATTCCAGAACACGCCGATCCAGCCGGAAAAATGGAGAAATGGGCGCGAGCCTTCGTCCGAGGCGCACCGACCGACACGCTCTCACTGCTGAAGGATATCAACGCCGGTATCCTTGGGGCCGTGACGTATCGCATCCGCGACGACGAAGGGACACAGACACCGCTGGACACGCTGGCATTGGCGAACGGCTCATGTCGGGACATTGCCGCGCTGTTCATCGCGGCGATTCGCCATCTCGGTTTTGGCGCCCGCGCCGTTTCGGGCTATCTCTTTGATCCGCAAGTTCATGCCGATGATCCCGGTTCTACCCATGCCTGGGCGGAGGTCTATCTGCCCGGTGCCGGATGGATCGCTTTCGATCCGACCCATCGCCGTCTCGGCGGAGCAAGTCTCATTCCGGTGTCGGTCGCCCGCAGCAATCGTCAGATCATGCCTGTCGGCGGCGGCTATATCGGCACAGCAGAGGATTTTGTCGCCATGGACGTTGCGGTGAGCGTCACTCCGGCAGGCTAACCGCTTTGCTGCCGCCTTCTGACAGCTGGGAACTTTCAAAGCCCAGTCTGGAAAGACCCGTTCGCACCTCACAGGCGCTCATGAACAGATCCCAAAGCAATCCGGTGCGGAAATTCTCGATCATGATGATGATCGGTCCCTGATTGATCGACAGATAGGTCCGCGCATACCAGTTGCGGCTTTCACAGAAAGCATCGACGAAACCGAAGCGTCCCCAGATGCGATGCCTCGGCCTGGTCAGGAAATGCCGCAAAGCGCGCATCGCCTCGGCCGGCGCATAGGGGAAGCTGGAAAGTGCGGCGCTTGGCGTGATCACGCCGATATCCGTGCCGGGCGCATGCGCGACATAGCCTTGTGGACCATGGCTCGACGTCAACCCCCAGCAATCGGGACCATATCCGGCGTGACAATGCGGATTGCGGACACAATGCTCGTAGTTGATACGTGTGTGACGAACATTCTGTTGCCAGTAGTCGGCATGACAATCCGACAGCCCGCGCGGATCGAGGCCACAGAATGAATAATGCGCGATGAAGAGCGGACCACCATGATCCATACCGAGCGGCAATTCAATGCCGTGGTACCTGCGCCCATTACGAAAAGCCTGTCCCGAGGCGAACCCCTCATGATAAACCGTCGCGTCGATGGAATGATCCGGCGAACCCGCGGCAAGCACATAGGCCAGCAATCCTTCGTTCCAACCGGAGATTTTCTGGTTCATCGACCACCCATGCCGGGGGCTCCAGTGCCAATAGAGCTGGTTTTCACCATCCCGCCTGTACCAATCCCACTCGGCCTGAAACCAGAGCCGGTCAATACGGCAACGAAGGTCTTTCTCCGGTGCGGTATCACGGTCCAGATATTGGCGCGCGCATAGAAGTCCCTGAAACAGGAACGCGCTTTCAACCACGTCTCCTCCATCGTCCTTGCGGCTGAAGGGAATGGTTTCGCCTGTGCGTCCATTGATGAAATGCGGAAACATGCCGTGGTATCGCGGTGTCTGTTCCAGACAGGACAGCATTTTGCCAAACCGGCCAATAGCGTCATCGCGCGAAACCCAGCCCCGCTCCACCGCGACGATGATCGCCATGATGGCAAAGCCCGAGCCGCCTATGGCGACGAGATCATTGACGGGATCACCGGATGTTTTCTGACGGTCGTGCGCAAGACCGGATACGGGATGCGCACCCTCCCAGAAGAAGCAGAGAGTCTGCCTCTGGACCAGATCGAGCAGGTCGTCATCGGCTTCCAGCAACGGGTCGGGAAACGCATCTCTTCGCAGGTTCATGGAAAGATCAGTAACGCGCATTGCGGCACCAGAAAGACAGAAGGCCCGCACGTTGCGGGTGCGGGCCTTCTATTCCGGCTTTTGACCTGATTTCATGACGAAACGCATTGCCGGCGCGGGCCGTTATTGGGCTGGAACGTATTGTCGGACGCCCGATATGAGCGGTAGCGGTTCTGGCACGATTGGACATGAGCATTGCCGCCGGTGTGAGGCTGGTTATTGATTGCTCCGCCTATGATCGCACCGGTTATGAAGGCCGCTGCCGGGAACCATACGCTGTTGTGTTGGCGATAGCCTCGGCGCGGCTCGTTATAACCGCGATGGCCATTATAATAGGAGCGGTTGCCGCGACGTTCGAAGCCGCCCCGATGCTGTTGTTGCATCCGGCTCTCGGAGCGATTGTTATTGCGCCGCCATTTCGGGCCAGACTGAACGGTCTGGACGTTTGTCGAAAATTCGCCCGCCCAGGGGACGTATACAGAAGCTGCACTAACCGGCGTGATGATCGCAAGACCGAATGTCAGAGCGAGCGCCGAGCCGCAAATGCCCGGCAATATCTTTTTCATAGGAAATTCCTGAAGAGGGAGGTTGATTAAGTCCGTCTTTGAATCAAACGGCTGATATCGCTTATCGTTCCACATATATAATTTGCCGCATATGAGGCGGCACATATGCTGCATGTGCAGAAGCGTTGATGGAAGTGAACCTGCAG
Organism: Hyphomicrobiales bacterium; assembly: GCA_015654965.1. GTDB lineage: Bacteria > Pseudomonadota > Alphaproteobacteria > Rhizobiales > Rhizobiaceae > Brucella. The sequence continues at coordinate 309 of JAATGD010000283.1, read as the reverse complement.
CTTCATCATGTCGTGTCGGACTGTTCCGAATCAACGCCCTTGAGACAAAACAGTGTTAATTGAGAAGATAGGCTTTTCGGCTCATCTTTGCTTTTGAAAGGAAGTGAAGATGAGACAGAAACCCGGCAGCAGGCCAGACCGCAGAAGCCACTGGCTGAACATGTCATCAAGAATATCCGCCGTGCCACACGCACACATTTACGGCAGAGGATAATCCGCATCGTGCTGGACGGTGTGCGTGGCGAAGACAGCATCTCTGCGAGCTGGCGCCGGAAGGGGATCGCGGAGAGCCTTTATTATCGCTTTATT